>JBFRWK010000111.1:0-18224 GCA_051439545.1 Xenococcaceae cyanobacterium
GATTTATTAAATATCAATGGCTAGAAATCAATGCTTATGAGAGCTATTCTGCCTTAGTTGAAGCTGTAGAAAACATCCTAATAAACTTTGGCACAAAATACACAATTAATTTTGCGTAGGTACTTAAGTTCCATGAGAAAGGGATAATAACTGTTAAAATCATCCCTATTACTTCTTATCCCAATCCCTCATGTACACCAAGTTAGACAAACAAGCTGGATTGAAAGCTGTAGTAGTTGTAGCGATCGCTTTTTACATTATTACTTTAGTTCTTACTCTTCATCGACATTTTACTTTTTATTCTTCTTACGACCAGGGAATTTTCAATCAAGTTTTTTGGAACGGAACTCATGGTCGTTTTTTTCAAAGTACTCTTTCGTCTCAGCTATCTACTAATGTTGTCCATGGTGGTGAAGTACCAGAAGTAGACTATCATCGCTTGGGACAGCATTTTACTCCTGCTTTGCTGTTATGGTTGCCAATTTATTATCTTTTTCCTCACCCAGCTACCCTGACGGTTTTGCAAGCAACTTTTGTCACCGCAGCAGGTTTAGTTCTCTATGCTTTAGCCAGAATATATTTAGAACCAGCAATATCTTTACTAATAACTATTAGCTTTTACTGTGCTAATGCTGTTTTAGGGCCTACTCTAGCTAATTTTCACGATATCTCTCAAATTCCTTTATTTGTTTTTACCTTACTCCTAGCGATGGAGAAACGCTGGTGGTGGTTATTTGGGTTATTGATAATTCTGATTCTGGCAGTAAGAGAAGATAGCGGAATTACTTTGTTTGGCATTGGGATGTATATGGTAGTTAGTCGCCGTTATCCCCGTCTTGGTTTGGGAGTATGTTGTCTGAGTTTTCTTTACATTGTTGCTTTGACTAATTTAATTATGCCCTTATTTTCTGACGATATTTCCAAGCGGTTTATGTTAGAAAGATTTGGTCAATATGCTGATGGGGATGAAGCTTCTACCCTAGAAATTTTACGGAATATGATAACTAATCCAGGATTACTAATTGTAGAATTATTCACGCCCTTTTTTGGCACAATTAAGTATTTAGTCGGTCAATGGTTGCCCTTAGCTTTTATTCCTGCGGTTGCCCCTGCTTCTTGGTCGATCGCGGGTTTTCCACTGCTAAAATTATTCTTAGGTAAAGGACAATCGGTACTGGCAATTTCACTTCGCTATGCCATGAGTGTCGTACCTGGATTATTTTATGGGGCAATTCTATGGTGGGCAGGACAGGGATTTGGTAACTTTGGTAAAGATCTCAAAGACTGTAAACCGAGAAGACTTCATCCTAAATTTCGACGCTTTTGGGTGATTTGTATTTGCCTATCACTTCTATTTACAATTACTTCTAATCCCAGTCGGACTCTTTATTTTCTGATTCCCGACTCAATTCAACCCTGGGTTTATGTTTCTTTACCCCAACAATGGCAAAGAGTAACCCAAATTCGCTCTCTACTAGCTCAAATTCCCTCCGATGCTAGTGTTTCTGCTACTACTTACCTAATTCCCCATCTTTCAGGTAGAAGAGAAATAATTAGATTACCTGCATTAGAAATACGCAATGATGCAGGGCAAATAATTAAAGCAGATTATCTTATTGCGGATATGTGGCGATTACAAAAATATCAGGTTGCCTTTAAAGCCGATCGACAATGGCTAGAAGGTATTACCCCTTTAATCGATACTGTTACCAGTAACAATGAATATGGCATTATCGATTTTAACAATGGCGTAATTCTGTTAAAAAAAGATGCAGAATCTAACCCAGAAGCCATGGCAGCTTGGCAAGCTTTCCGTCAGTCTGAATAAGCTTTTTGGCTTTAACCCGCACAAGATTTAAGTACCCAACCAATAACTACCCCCAATCCTCCCATTCTTACTGCTTGCCAAAAGGGTTGCCAATTCAGTAAACGGCTTTCTAAGTTAATTTCTAGATTATCTAGTTCTTCCTGTATATGTCGTAATTGAGTTTTAATTGGCTCTCTAGCTTGATTATCTTGCTGCTGTTGTGTTAATTTTTGTTGCTGTTGTTTTAGCTCTATACGTCTTTGATAGTCTTGCTTGACTCGATCGTGACGTTCTTTCAAGGCAGATAGAGATTGCTCTAAATCTGATATTAGTTGTTCTAGTTCTCGATCGCTGTCTTGAGGGAAACCAGAATTTTGAGCAGACATAACTTGAGATATAGTCAAAGAAAAAGAACTACTCGATATTAACTCATCATGCCCGAAACTACTAAGCTCAATACCCAAGATTTACTCCAAGAAGTTAGTACTGTAGAATTAGCCCAAGCTCTAGCAGAGCGTTTGAGGATAAATCATGCTGACTGGCATCGTCTCAAAGCCAATCGACAAGCTCAAGCAGGACAACAATTAGCTTCTGCTTTGGTCTTTCTCCTCAAAAAACAGCCTCAAGAAGCTTTAATTCGGCTAAATCAAGCTGCTGGTTGGCTCGATCGCTCTATTTCTGCTCCTCCCTGTCCCAGTCATGGAGATAAAAAAGAGTAAACTTGTTTACTTCAAAATTGTAAGAGAGGGAGGGTTATATTAATTGTTTGAGTGCGATCGGGCGTAGCCTGGCACTGCGCGATCGCACTTTCTCCAAATATTTTAATTGTCTAGCATTAGCTTTAGCCAAGTCTCATAACAATTAAGGTACGAGAGAGCCAACTCCATCGAGAATATATCTGGGTCGATAGGCAAAACCACCGATATTTTCCATGGTAGTAACTCCACTGAGAACTAATACCGTGTCAATTTCTGATTCGATTCCAGCAATAATATCGGTATCCATGCGATCGCCTTATTCTTACACCAAGTCATCACAAGAGTAACTGAGTTAAACGATTCATCTAGAAAACTAGATGTATTTAGATGTATTTAAAAATTTAAAATAGATATATACAGCGTGGGGGATGCTTTATTTTACGGCTTATATCCAACCACCCTGTTAAGGATGTTACAGAATAAAAAAGATTAACTTACGTTAATGAAATCGATTAAAATTTTAGCGATCGCTTCCACAGTTATTTTGGCTTCCAATCTACTGACTAGTTGTGGTGGACAGGCAAAAATGGAACGGTGCAAATTTGTGGAAATTGAAGCTGCCGAATTTGAGGTTGAATTTGGTGATGTTGATGTCGAAGGCGGTGAAGTAGAAATGGTCTGTGGCGACAAAATTGTTGATGTTCCCCATAATCAATTTAAACGAGAATTAAGAATCGATCCTCAAAGATATATTAATAATCTCGAAGCCTTCAAACGAGAAGTTAGTTGCCTCATTAACGAAAACTCTAAAGAAAAAGTAGTATTTTGTTCGCGATCGGCATTAAGCGATGAATTTGTTGGCTTGAGGTTTAACTACGATGATTGAGATTGGCTAAGTTACAGTAGTTTTCAGATAAATAGAATAGGTTTATAGTTAACTGGTTTTTAGCTGAATCTATCCCCTATCCCCTATCAGCTATCAGTCCTTTTAGATTTTAATAATTAGCGCGATCGAGAATTTATAATGAAAATTCTCTCATCAACTCTTCACACAATCTTCATAATTGTTTTTGATACTACTTATCAGGTTGTTAACCTTAAATTAAACATTTGTTAAACCTTAGATAAATCTCTGCTCGTTGTTTGTTTCGTGTCTTTCATTGAGGTCAATTCAATAGATATATATAAATAATTTTTGCAAATTTCATATAAAAAACCAAATAGCACTCGATCTTTAATCCCAAAGAAAAATAATGACTCTTGCTATACCTCATGTACGCACCAACCAAAATATAAAAAAAATATCGATTCTGCGATCGCCAGAACAGAATCAGAGAGAATCTTCTCAAATTATCCCTCCCTATTCTCAGCAGCGTAAGTTGCGGATTATTCTTTATTCTCACGACACGATGGGATTGGGACATAAGCGACGGAATCTCTTAATTGCTCAAACCTTGGGGATATCTGCAATTAATGCCGATATTTTGATGATTAGTGGGATGGCAGATGGAAACCAGTTTCAAGTTCCCCCTGGTATCGATTACTTAACTCTGCCTGCTTTGTATAAAAGAAGTACTGATGGAGAATATCAGGCAAGACGATTGAGTATGTCCTTAAAAGAAATTATTAACCTGCGATCGCAAATTATTTGGACTACTATAAAGAGTTTTAAACCCGATGTCTTAATTGTCGATAATGTACCCAGAGGCGCAATGGGAGAACTCAATGCTACTCTGCAATATTTACGAGCCGAGACAAAAACACGCTGCGTATTGGGTTTGCGAGATGTTTTAGACGAACCAAAGGTAATTCGTCGCAGTTGGCACAAAAATAATAACGAAGATGCGATTCGCCTTTATTACGATGAAGTATGGGTCTATGGCGATCCTGGGGTTTATAATCCGATTCAAGAATACGGTTTGAGTGACGATATTACTGCCAAATTTCGCTATACGGGCTATCTCGATCGACGTTCTACTCTCCAATTTGTCGCGAAAGAACAGTTACAATCAACTTTCCACCTACCACCTGGAAGGTTAGCTTTATGTATGGTGGGTGGGGGGCAAGACGGAGGAGATTTAGCATTAGCTTTTGCTCAAAGTAAATTTCCTCAAGATACTCAGGGAATTATTATTACAGGGCCAATGATGCCCAAAGATATGCGCCAGCAAATTCAAGCCCGTGCGGACAAGCGTTCTGACTTACAGGTTTTAGAATATGTTGCCGAACCCACCCTGTTATTAGAACGAGCCGATTGGGTAATCTCGATGGGAGGATACAATAGCACTTGTGAAATTCTTTCCTTTGAAAAACGGGCATTAATAGTACCACGAGTTCAACCGCGACGAGAACAACTAATCCGTGTGCAACTTTTAGAGAAATTGGGATTGGTAGATATGTTACATCCCGATCGCTTGAGTGCCAAATCCTTAAGTGCCTGGTTGAGTCAAGAAAAACCCGCTCCCCAAATTAGAGAAAAACTCGATCTCAAAGGATTAGAACGTATTCCCCAATTTTTAGCACAAATGCTGGAAGAAACAACTTGTTTACCATCTGTAGTTAATATTTAATTCCCATGCCACATCGCTCGATCAAAGTAGGTTATGTCCTCAAACGCTATCCCCGCTATTCTGAAACCTTTGTTGTCAACGAGATTTTAGCCCATGAAGCTGTAGGATTGGATATTAATATTTTTGCCCTTCGTCCTCCCTGTGATAGTCATTTTCAAAATATCATTTCTCAAGTAAGAGCATCTGTTACCTATATTCGCGAGCCAATCCAAGGGCGAGGGAGTAATTGTCTTAATAGTACATCTCCCACTCCCGCCAGTTATTTTTGGGCAGAATTACAAGAAGTTTCCTTAGTTATTCCTGATTTTTGGAGTAAATTAGCCTTTGCTGCTGGAGAAATAGCCAGCACCGTTTATCAAGCTGCCTGGTTAGCCAGAGAAGTACGTCTGAGACAAATAACCCATTTACACGCCCATTTTGGTACTGTAGCTACCAGTGTTACCCGTTTAGCAGCCCATTTTGCCGATATTCCCTACACGTTTACCGCCCATGCGAAAGACATTTTCCACAACAGTGTGAATCCTGAAGATATGACCCGCAAGATTAGGGATAGTTCTGCTGTAGTTACGGTGAGTAATTATAATGTTCAGTATTTACAGCAAGTTT
This sequence comes from Xenococcaceae cyanobacterium, assembly GCA_051439545.1. Lineage (GTDB taxonomy): Bacteria > Cyanobacteriota > Cyanobacteriia > Cyanobacteriales > Xenococcaceae > JASJDJ01. The sequence goes on from JBFRWK010000111.1 coordinate 5,682, forward strand.
ATGGGAGTGTAGCAGATAACGTACAGCGCATTTACAATGGCTTGGATTTAGCTCGATTTACTTATGCTTCCCCCGAAAATCGCCCGCCACAGATTATTTCTGTAGGACGCTTGGTAGAAAAGAAAGGACTTTCTATTTTAATCGACGCTTGTGCTTTACTAAAACAGCGAGGTTGTGATTTTAACTGTCAAATTGTCGGTACTGGGGAATTGGCAAAGGAATTAAAAGCACAAATTGAAACCCTGGGGTTAGCAGATCGAGTTTGCCTTTTAGGTGCGCGTCCTCAAAATGAAGTGTTTGAATTATTACAACAAGCTGCGGTTTTTGCTGCTCCTTATATTATTGGCAAAGATGGCAACCGCGATGGATTGCCAACAGTATTATTAGAAGCAATGGCTTTAGGTACGCCTTGTGTGGGAACAGATGTAACGGGAATTCCCGAACTTATTCGTCACGATCGAACTGGTTTAATCGTTCCTCAAGAGAATCCATCTGCTTTAGCTGTAGCCTTGCAAAAACTTCTAGAGAATACCTCTTTAAGAGTTAAACTTGCCACCGAAGCTCGAAAATTGATGGAATCCGAGTTTGATATTCACGCCAATGCAGCATCATTACGTCAGCTTTTTCAGTCATCATCAAAACTGGAAAATCCTAATTCGCAGTTAATGGCAGTTTCTATTTAATGTTTAGAACCAGCAAACACTAACAAATAACATAAATTAGGAGATATCAATTTTGAAAGTTGCTTATATTTGTGCCGATCCTGGAATTCCCGTATTCGGACAAAAAGGCTGTTCGATTCACGTACAGGAAGTTATTCGGTCATTATTACAAAAAAATATAGAAGTTTGTTTATTTACCACTCGCTTGGGCGATGAAATTCCCCCAGATTTTGAAAAAGTTAAAATTTATTCGCTTCCGACTATTCCTAAAGTAGAGCGATCGATTAAAGAACAAATTGCTTTATCCATTAATCCCGATCTGGAGTTACAGTTAAATTCTGCTCGACCCTTCGATTTTATTTATGAGCGTTATTCTCTCTGGAGTTACAGTGGTATGGAATATGCCGAAAAGATCGGAATTCCAGGAATTTTAGAAGTGAATGCCCCTTTAATTTTAGAACAGGAGAAACATAGAGGGTTAGTCGATCGCCAACAAGCCGAAGCAGTTGCCAAAAGAGTTTTTCAGGCAGCAAAAGTAATCATCGCCGTTTCCCGTGAAATCAAAGATTATGTCAGTCAGTATGTTACAGACAGCAACAAAATTCAGGTGATTCCCAATGGAGTTAACCCGCAAAGATTTTCTAGCATTGTATCAGGTCACAATACCCCCTCAGGCGATCGATTTACAGTAGGGTTTGTGGGTTCGTTAAAATCCTGGCACGGACTACCTATTTTAATTGATGCTTTCGCTCATTTTCATCGCAACCATCCCCAAACGCGCTTGCTAATTGTAGGGGACGGCACAGAACGCGATCGCCTTGTACGAGAGATTGCTAGCAAAAAGCTTGAGTCTGCGGTGCATTTAACAGGTGCCGTTCCTCCCGAAACCGTCCCTCATTGGTTGGCACAGATGGATGTGGCAGTAGCTCCCTACCCGCCGAGTGAAGATTTTTATTTTTCTCCCCTCAAAGTTTATGAATACATGGCAGCAGGATTACCAGTTGTCGCTAGTAACATAGGTCAAATTTCAGAAATTATTGACGATGGGGTAAATGGTTTATTACTTCCTCCTGGGGATGGGACAGCATTAGCAGAGGCTTTAGAACAATTATGGCGATCGATCTCCCTCCGTCGTAGCTTAGGATATTCAGCACGCGAAAAAATTTTACATCATCATACCTGGGAACGAGTAGTAGAAAAAATCTTGTTTCTCGCTAATGGAGAAAAGCAACAAATTAAGGAAGTAATTAGGGTTGGCTGAAAAGTTTAATTGGGAGATCTAACCTCTGAAATAGCTGTAAGCTATAAGCTATAAGCTATAAGCTTTTTTTTAAAGTATTGGTTTTAGTAGTCCAAGGTACTCCGCCTTGAGAAGACGGAGCCTGCTTGGACTTCCTCAAGTGCAAGGTTTTTCAACAATTTTCCTGCTTTTTCTGGAATTAGAATCATTTTGAAATGGTTTAAATCTTTACAAATCAACAGTTTTGACTTATTCGTGTCATCCCTAATTAGATAAAAATCCCATGAATTGTATAGTTACGGAGCGATTTGACATTACAAAAGATCCCCAAATGCCTTTTCTAGAAGAGGTCATTTGTCCGCTAAAAGTCCAAGAGGTATTTCAACAACATCTTTCTGTTATTACTGATAAATTACAACTAGTTCAAATTAAGGTAATTCGTTATAAACCTCAAAAACGTTGTTTAATTGAATATACTTTTCAGGGAGAAAATACTCTAGTTTTAATTGGCAAAATTCGCGCTAAAGGAACAGATCTCAAAAGTTACGATCTACAAAAAAAACTTTGGCATAGTGGATTCGATAGTAATAGTAATGACGGAATTTCTGTTCCCGAACCCATAGGCATTATTCCCCAATGGCAAATGTGGCTACAAAAAAAAGTGCCTGGAAAAGTAGCAACTTTCTGGTTAACAACAGAAAAAGGCGTTAATGTTTGTCAAAAAGTTGCCTATGTTGCCCATAAACTTCATCAAGCAAATATTCCCTGTCATCGTCGTCATACCATGGCAGATGAATTGGCAATATTAGAACAAAAATTACCCCTAGTTCTAGAAGATTATCCTTACTGGCAATCTCGGATTGAATCTATTTTAGAAAGATGTCATATTTTAGGAGAAAATACACCAGAACATCGAGTCTGTGGTATCCATCGAGATTTTTATTTCGATCAAATTATCGTCGATGGTAATCGCTTTTATCTGCTAGACCTAGATTTGTATTGTGAAGGCAACCCCAGTCTAGATATCGGTAACTTTATCGGACATATTACTGAATATAGTTTACGAACTTTAGGTAATATAGAAGCTCTCCGAGATCGCGAAATTGCTTTACAAAAAGAATTTATGCAAATCTCAGCAGAAAAAGACACACAAGCTATTACAGCCTATACCACTTTAACTTTAGTACGTCATATTTACCTCAGCAATCACTTTCCCGAACGTCGATCGTATACTAAAGCTTTGCTTAATTTATGCGAGCAACGATTAAAGTCAATATAAGTTTAATTATAGGAACGGATTCTATTTGCCATAAGTTTTTTTCGAGCTTTAATACCTAACATCATAACGACCATAATGACCGAAAGCCAATTGAGAAGATAATTCGGTCAAATTGTCCATTTAAATTAAAATCATCTTACTTTATAAGCTTATGAATAGAATTTTGATTGCCGAAGATGAACCTCGAATCGCTTCTTTTTTAGAAAAAGGTTTAAGTAGCAAAGGTTACACAACTAAAATTGCCACAAATGGTTTAGACGCATTTTCTATGGCATTAGACGATAATTTTGATTTGCTCTTACTAGATTTGGGACTGCCAGATAAAGATGGTTTAACTGTTCTCAAAGAATTAAGAAACAAAGGAGCAACTCTTCCAATTGTAATTATGACTGCCCGTAATGATATTTCGGATAAACTAACTGTAATCCAAGCTGGTGCAGATGATTATCTCCCCAAACCATTCCGTTTTGAAGAATTAATGAATCATCTAGTAAAAGCTTTGACCACAACTGAATCTAGAAGCGATCGAGCTAATTTATACAAATCTTTATGTAAATAATTAAGTAGCTTTTGACTAGATAAAATAACGAAAACGAACCGTCAGGGCGATCGCTGTTATTAATAAACCCAAAATACCAGCAAGTCCAGCTAAAGGTTGTTGTTTAATTCCAGTTAGCCAAGGTCGGTTTTTATCTGTATAGGTAATTAATTCTGTGGAGTCTACACAAGATAAGCTGAAAATCCATCCTGTATGTAAGCCGATCGCTAGTCCTAAATTACCATAATCTACTAATCTTGCTCCTACTAAGATCATTCCCATCAACCACAATCCTGGTATTTGAGGTAAGGTTTCTTTTGGCGACCAAATTAAGTGTAATAGAGCGAAAATCAGACTTGATATTGCTGCTGCCAACCCATAAGTATAGTCTTTCTCTAATTGATTTAAGATAAAGCCACGAAATACCAATTCTTCAATTAGAGCAATTGCTAGTCCTAACACCAAAAGGGATAAACCAAGGGGGAATAAACGCGGAATGTTTGACCATTCCCACCTGGCAAATCCTAATAAAGATTCCAAGATAAATATAATGATTAAACTAATAATTCCCCAACCAACGCCTATAGTCACGGAGGAGAAAAGACTCGGTTGCCAATTCAAACCATAATCGGCGAAAGATGTATTTTCCATTCTCGCCATTAGATAGATAATTAAGGGAGCAAGAGGGTAAAGAGAAGCAATTAGAATTAATTTTTGCCTAACTGTGATAAGCTTATTTGGTTGCCAATCAATTAACTTAGCAACTACTGTAGCAATGGGTAACCAAATCGCTCCCCACAACATCAAAAAAACAATTACCCTAAACAAGTCAGAAGTAAATATCGAGCTAATATAAATAAATACAAATCACCTTTGTTGTCAAAGGCGATTTATGTAATCTAAATTGATTGAAAGCGTCTTAATTTTCGATAACGCCATCCCCATCATCATCAATCTGTTTAAGATGAATGTGCTTATAGCCTAATTTGATTTCAAATTTATCACCTTCTTTCAATCCCATAGCTTGAGTATAGGTCGAACCAATGACAATTTGACCATTTTTGTGAACGCTTACACGGTAAGTAGGTTCTCTTCCACGACCATCTTTTGCTCCTTCTGGATCGAGAGGAACACCTTTAGCACCAAGGACTGCATCATAAAAGTCGGTTAAATTTACGCGAGTTTGATTATCTTTTGTAATTGTATAATAACCGCATCTTTTGGCTGTTTCTCTTCTTGGTAAGTGCGCCAACTCTTTTACTTTTTGAAGTAAAGCTTTTCCTGTTAATGGAGTGGTTGCCGTTTCACTCATGATTTTTTATATTTTCCTCGTTTTTTTATGAATGACAGTTAAAATTGCTTTTCACAATTAACATTATAAAAAATATACCGTTAATTATTAAAATTGTCACATTTTTTTTCCTAAGTTAGGATTTTTTTAACAAAATAGTCAAAACTCTTTTTGAGCAGTGGTCGGCTAAATTTTGAACTGTTTTTTGCTCGTGCCAAATTTTATTTTTGTCAATCTGTAAAAATTTCCGATTATGGCAATCTTCACAAAATTGATTTGTTGCTTGAGGTAAAAAATTGATTTTCTCTGTCTAAATCACAATGATTGACTATTGACACTGATATCTATAGTAATATTCCAATATGCGTAGGGCAATCCTAATTGAATTGTAATGATGGTGAAAAGAGTTCGATCGTAGATATCAGAGAGATAAGAAAAAATAGTCTCCTATTGTTGGTACTCGGCTCTTATAATTACTAGATAAATTTTGAACTTTTATTAAATTTGGACTTAACTTTTCTGTTACAAGAACTGTAACATTGCCATTCTCGCTCTCTATCTCCAGGCATACTAAAAGAGCAAACAAAGGAATTGTTCTCAAAAATAAGTATTGGGATTAATAAATTTATAGTTGTTGAAGATGAAAGATATATATATTCTAGCGCGATCGCGTAAGTTGTTAGATGATGCTCGTACCTATCAAATTTTGTTTCTTGCTTTCTTTTTATGCTTGGGTATTAGTAATAGAGATTGGACATTACGACTCGATCTAATTGCATTAATAATAGTTAGTTGTCTATTAACTCAATGGTCTTTATCTTCCTTGGTAGAGTATGCCAAGAAAAAACAGAGCAGCAGTTTACTACGCAACTATACATTGTTTTTACCTAAAAGCTTACAAAATTCTCAAGTTTTTGTGTCTTTGCCGAGTGCTTTAATTACTGCTTTGGGATTATGTTTATTACTGCGAGGTAATAATTATACAACAATAATCCTCGCTAGTTGTTTAGCAATTGCCAGTAAATTTTTATTTCGTTTTCGTGGTAAGCATTTTTTTAACCCTGCTAATTTTGGCATTGTAACCGCGCTTATTTTTACTCATGATGCCTGGGTTTCCCCTGGACAATGGGGAACAGATTGGTGGTATTTGCTCTTATTTGCAGGGATGGGAGGTATTGTCCTCAAAAAAGTAGGGCGTTGGGATACTTCTGTTACTTTTTTATTAACCTATGCCTGTTTAGAAGCCATCCGTAATTTTTGGTTGGGTTGGGGTTGGGAAGTATGGCAACACCAATTTATGAGTGGCAGTCTTTTATTATTTGCCCTATTTATGTTAACCGACCCTCGTTCTATCCCCAATGCAGGGATTGGTCGTTTGCTTTGGGCAATACTAATTGCCGTGGCAACTTTTATTTTACAAGAATATTTTTATCTCTCTACAGCCATTTTTTGGGCTTTGTTTATCATATCTCCTCTAACTATTATCTTCGATCGCCTTTGGACTGCGCCTAGATTTACTTGGAAAAGAAATTTGATGGTTAGTAGTTAGTGGTTAGTAGTTGATTGTTATTTATCTACTCTCTCTATCCTCTTGCCCCATCTTCCTTATCTTGCTCATTTCCTTTATTTACAAAAAATTATGAAACTACTACGCATTTTTTTTTCTTGCTTGTTGGCAGTAACTATTTTTATGGTTGGTATCCAACCAGCACTAGCTTTTTGCGGTTTTTATGTTGCTAAAGCGGATACTAATTTATATAACCAAGCCTCTCAAGTAATTATTGCCAGAGATGGAGAAAGAACAGTTTTAACTATGGCAAATGACTATCAAGGAGAAGTGAAAGATTTTGCTTTAGTCGTGCCAGTACCAGTAATTCTTAAAGAAGAACAAGTACATATAAACGATCCGAAAATTTTATCGAGATTAGACAGCTTTAGCGCACCCAGATTAGTCGAGTATTTTGACTCTAATCCTTGTGAAACAAGATTGTTTTATGAAAGGGATATGGCAGAGTCGGCGCGACAATCGACAAGCCCAGGCAGACAATTGCCACAAAAAAATAGTCTGGGGGTAACCATAGAAGAACAATTTACTGTTGGAGAATATGACATATTAATTCTCAGTGCCGAAGAATCTGATGGCTTAGAAACTTGGTTAATCCAAAATGGCTATCAAATTCCTCAAGGTGCCAAAGAAATACTACAACCATTAATTCGCCAAAATCTGAAATTTTTTGTGGCTAAGGTGAATTTAGCAGAATACGAAAATGAAGGATTTGAAAAACTCAGACCCATATCGATCGCCTATGAATCACCTAAATATATGTTACCGATTCGTTTGGGAATGGTGAACGCTAAACAAGAACAAGATTTAATTGTTTATCTTCTTTCACCCAATGGACAGACCGAACTAACCAATTATCGTACTGTAAAAGTCCCTTCCGATCGGAATATTCCTGAATTTGTTAAAGCAGAATTTAAAGATTTTTACACTTCAATGTTCCAAAAATCTTACGAACGGGAAAATAAGCAAGTAGCATTTCTCGAATATGCTTGGGATATGGGTAGTTGCGATCCTTGTTCGGCTGAACCCTTAAACCAAGAAGAATTGAAGCAAGCTGGTGTATTTTGGCTGAATGACCGATTCAGTAATTTTCCCAATCCCCGTAGCAATGTTTTTATTACTCGTCTTCATATTCGTTATGCTAAAGAGCAATTTCCCGAGGATTTGAAATTTCAAGCTACGGGTAATCGACAATTATTTCAAGGACGTTATGTTATTCGTCATCCTTTCACAGGTACAATGAATTGTAGCGCAGCCGAAGGATACAAACGTTCTGTCAGAGACAGACAAGAAAAAGAAGCTCAAAATTTGGCTAGTTTAACGGGATGGGATATCAACGATATTCGCCAGAAAATAACCTTTGTTAAAGCCGAACCTACTCAGTGGTGGCGTAATTTGTGGAATTAATAGATGATTTTTTAATTACAAAATCTAAGTATTATTACTTAGGTATACAATACTTTACTAAAAATCTACGTGAAATGACTCTGGTGAAATAACCTTACTCGTCTGAAAATAAGAGAGAAATTAGCTAAAACCTCTACGGATCGCCGTAATTTTCTGGTAAGCATTATTAACTAGTTAATCTAAGCTTTTTTAATTGAATTTGAAAAATTGCTAACTCTCTAATAAAAACAATTTTTTGGTCAGACTAGAGTATAGTTATGAAATTAGAATTACAAGCACAAAGACGTACTGCCCAGTTACAACAAGCTCTCAACTATCAGTGTTTAGATGAATATATCCCTCAAAAAGCAGATAATGAGAGACAAATTTGGCAAACTGCTACTCGTGGATTAGCGCAAATTCTCAAAGTCAATCATTGCTACATCGAACTTTATGATTCTCAAAAAACTACAGCAACAGTCGTCCATGAATACACGAAAACTTCTTATCTAGAGCAAGGAATAGTTAAAAAGACTGCCAAATTCCCAGAATTATACGATCGCTTGTTCGATAAAGAACTTTTACAGTTTAGCGATCGAACACCCCTTTTTGGCATCCAAAAACAGCCAATGACTCGCTTAGCCTGTCCTATTTATGATAAACAAGACCTTTTTGGTAATCTCTGGTTAATTAGACCCAAAGAGGAAATGTTTCGGGAATGGGAAATCAAACTAATTCAACAAGTCGCTACTCAATGTGCCAACGCCTTCTATCAAACTCAATTCGATCGACAAGTAAGGGGACAGCTGAGAAAATTAGAAACATTAAATCAACAAAAGAACGATTTTTTTAAAGCGATCTTTCATGAGTTATTAGGTCAAACTACTAGTATTCAAATTGCTGCTCAAACTCTAGAAAATTTGCTGCAAGACGAAATAGCAGACCCCAAAAATAAAATTTTGCCCAGAGTTATTAATCTATTTCATCAATCTTGCCAGCAACAAACTCAACTAGCTCATGATTTATTAACTCTTTGTCATCTGGATGGATATCAAAAAGAAAACTTATTACAGAGGATCGATCTGTCAGTTTGGCTTCCCAGAATTATCAACCCTTTTTACCAAAAATTTTATCTAAGACAGCAAAAATTAATTGTAGATATTGCTAAAAATCTGCCCCAAATAACAATTGATTCTTTTACTCTAGAAAGAATTGTTGTGGAGTTAATTCATAATGCTTGTAAATATACACCTCAAAATGAAACAATTAGTATTTTTGTACGCCAAGTTAATAGCATGATTCAGCTAAGCATTTGTAATACAGGAGTAGAAATTCCTATCTCCCAGCAAAAACAAATTTTTGAAGAATTTTATCGCTTTGCCGATAACGATTTTTGGAATATGGGTGGAACTGGTTTAGGACTAAACTTAGTGCAAAAGCTGACTCGGGTTTTAGGCGGATCTATTGAGTTAAAAAGCGGAAATTTGCAAACTACTTTTACTTTGTTTATTCCCATACAAATTTAAGTTAGACTAACCAATTTAGATTATTACCGAGCTAAAGGATCGCGCCAATAATGATAATCCAGCTAAGGTTTTGGGAACTATAAAGACATAGGGGTGATTTTTTCCCACCAAATTAACTGACTTTCTCATAAATGTAAGTCTTAAATATTCTCTATGTCTTTTGCCATTAAAAACGGACTTTTTAAATTTAATATTACCGATCACCATGCTATCTTGGGAGTTCCTCTGAATGCTGAGATCGAGCAAATTCGACTTAATTATCTTAAAATCGCCCAAAAATTGCATCCCGATACTTGTAAAGCTGACAAAGACCAAAAAAAATTAGCAAACGATCTCCTTGCTAAGTTAGTTAATCCTGCCTATAAAAAAATATCTAATCAAAATTCTTATGCTGAGTACCAATTAATTCTAACTCAGATCGGTAATCGTTTGGCAGGACAAGTAGATAAAGTGACCATTGCCACAGAACCTGCCCAAGAATTATTACAGTCTGGGAATAAACTAGAACTCGTTTACTATAAATTAGTCAAAAACTTGGCTACAAAAGAATATCAATCTTTGGAGGAGACAATAAGCTATATTGCCCAACTAAGCGAACTAAATTTAGTTTACTTAATGCTCAGCCAAAAACAACCATCCAGAAGGGAAAATCCCGAACCGACGAAAGCGACAAATAGTCCCAAAAACCCAAAAGCAAAATCGCCTAGTAATACTATTCAATCTACTCCAGAGCCTCAAGAAAGTAATGAAGAATCAATTGCTAAAGCAAGAATAGATTCTTTTATAAGACGCGCTCGCGAGTATATGGCAAAAAATAATTTTGTTATGGCAATATCCGAACTAAGAGGAGCTTTAAAAATCGATCCCAACCATAGTACTTGTCACGGCTTATTAGGAAAAGCTTATCTACATCAAAATCAGCTAACCATGGCAAAAGTCCATATTAATAAAGCCTTGAATACCAATCCTAAAGATCCAATAGCGATCGAAGCGAAAAAGCTATTAGACAAAGTAGATAAGCAACATAATAAAGGTAATAAATCAAAATCTACTTCATCTGGTATAGATAAATCTACAAGCGGAAGTATTTTTGGCAGTTTATTTGGGACAAAAAAAAAGTAAGATAGCAAGAGAATGTAACTAAATCACCTGTTAATTCTCTTTTAAAATTACCAATGATTCATCAACCCCCTGCTGGAGCTAGAGACTTATTTCCTTTAGAAGTAGCCCAAAAATGTTGGATTAACGATCGCCTACAAGCAAAATTCCAGCAATGGGGTTATCAGCGGATTGTTACTTCTACTTTAGAATGGTTAGATACTTTAACTGCTGGTGGGGCAATTAAACCTTCTACGGTTATACAGTTACAAGATAACTCGGAAAAAACCCTGGGATTACGTCCAGAATTGACGGCATCTATTGCCCGTGCAGCCGTCACCCGCATGGCTGGCAATACCTATCCCCAACGTATTTGTTACCGAGCTAATGTTTTTCGCAATCCAACTCAGAATCGTCACGGTCGCCAATTAGAATTTTACCAGGCAGGAGTAGAATTACTTTTTGCAGGGGGAGTATTAGCAGATGCAGAAATTCTCTTGCTTTTGACAGACTGTTTGGAAGATTTAGGGATTCAGAATTGGCATATTTTGCTAGGAGATGCAGGTTTAACAAGATCGCTACTGAATCTTTTTCCTACATCAGTGAGACAAAAAGTACGTCATTGTTTGGCTAATCTCGATCGCATTGCCCTAGAAGAGCTACCCCTCGAACCCAAATTAAAGGAACAGGCTTTATTTTTATTCGATCTGCGGGGTTTACCAAAGGATGTACTAGCTAAAGTATCTAATCTAGACTTGGATGATGAAGCCCAAGTTATCGTTAATAATTTAAAATCTCTAGTAGATTTAATCGAGCGCAGTTCTCCAACTTCTATAGCGATTACTCTCGACCTTAGTTTAGTACAGACTATTGATTATTACACTGGTCTCGTGTTTAAAATTGTTAGTTACCAAAATAACCAGGCTCATCTTATCGGGCAGGGAGGACGTTACGATCGATTATTAGGGTTGTATCATCCTCAAGGCAAAACTTCTCCTGGTATTGGTTTTGCTTTTAACATAGAAGATTTACATTCTTGCTTATTACCTACAGATAAATTACCCCAACAAACCCTTGCTAGTGATTGGTTAGTAATTGCCCAAACTCCTCAAGCCGAGAGTGCTGCTTTTGTCTATGCTCGAAAACTCCGTCAAACCCAACCAAAAGTCAGGGTAGAACTAGATTTGGGCGATCGCTCTTTTGAAGCAATTAAAGAATATGCTCGATCTAGTCGCATCGAAAATTTAGCTTGGGTTCGAGAAGATGGTACGGTTACGACCGAAACTGTTTAGCCCAATCTCGATCGAGAGAATCAACCAGGCAAGCCTCCTGGTTGCAATTTTTTTAAGATTCGGTAGAGAAACAAATCATTTTCAGTAAGCGCGATCTCCCTGATCGAGAACAAAATGAAAATTGTTACACAAAGCTATTAAGTATACAAATCAATATTGTAGAACTAATAGAAACCAATGTCCAGAGCATCATTATAGTTCCTCCAACAATGATTCTTTTTTGCAACTTAGTTCCCTTTTCCGCTACTTTCATAGCTCCAAGGGGTGCTAAATTCATAAGAATAATGAGAAATATAGAAGTTTTTTTAAAATTAAGAAGTCCTAAAGTCATTAATCCAGTAACTAATCCTATTTTTATATAGGCTTTATTTAGTTTTTTAGGAGTAGGAAATATATCGTTATACTCGTTCAATAGAAATAACCCCAGCATAACTACGCCAATATACGCCCATTTAATCCCGCATTTCTCACAAACAAGGCGATCGCTTATGACGGAAGCCTTACCAGATCTAGGTTTGAGCCTGTTGTTCACGCCTGCTGTCAAACGACAGTCTGTTGTTAGAGTTCCATGTGAGAGGTGATAGTGCTTATTCTCGTGAAGATATTATGAAATGGTGTGAAGAACAAATCGGAGTTGATTATGTTTTAGCTATGGCAACTAATAGTC
>JBFRWK010000112.1:0-6561 GCA_051439545.1 Xenococcaceae cyanobacterium
TTTTTTGAGTGACTGTTGTTCTGATTCACTTAAGTCAACGATATATTTTTTGGGCATTAATATTAAGCGCGATCGCATTCCCTCCTAATTCTAGCAAATAACCCATCATTAATTAATTGACAAACCAGTAGCCTGGCACTGCGTGATCGCGCCATAAGGTACGCCTAACATTCTTGCTGCTGCTGCTTTTGAATATACGAAATTATTTGAGTTAATCATTTACTTATCCGTTTATAGTTCCATAATTAGTTTACCATAGATTTATTGTATTTTACCGTAGAGATATGATAGTATGAGTTTGGAACTACTCAGATAAAAAGTAATGGAATTATCAATTGAAGTAACAAAAGAAGAATTATTGCAAGCTGCTGAAAATCTTATTTATACACAGAGTTTAGATAAAGATACAGAAGCAGATGAAGAAGCGATCGCCCAGATTATTAAAAAACATTTAGAAGGTGTAATCGAAGATATTTTAAGTGACCCTGAGAACTATCTAAAACCAGATGAATGGTCAGAGGTAAATAAGTGCTTTATGATGTCATATTCTGCTTATAGAAAGATGATGGAGCAGGATATACTCTATCCAATTTAATATTATAGATTAACGGTATTTTTCAGTAGCTCTATGGTATAATTATCATGGAGCTACAAAAGGATAAGTAATGTACAACTTAAACCAAGCATCAGAAATAATCAAAGATTCATACTTTACTCATGAATCAATTACTACCGAACAAATCAAGAAAGAAATAGTTAATTATTTAGATGAATTAGTGGAGGAAATAAACAATGACCCTCTCTACTTTTTCAAAGATAATCATCAGTTTTGGAGAAAGTTAGACAAAGTAGCTTTAAAAGTTGAACAACAACAACAACAACAAGACGTAGCTTAAATTAATAACTTCCTCTCCAGAAGGGGAGGGATAATAAAAATTACCAGGAGACAAGGGAAAAAATGACACCAGAACAAGTAGAAGCAATTTTAGAATCTAATGCTAAAGCGATCGCGTCAAACACTCGCGCTATGGCAGATTATAGAAAATATTCACAGGGACAAATTGATGCTCTATACAACCTTAGTGCTGAGTTGATGAGAGATAGAACTGTAATGTTTAATATTCTACGCAGTCTAAACGACGATCGCGTTAGAACATCTGAAAATTTAGCATCTATAGCTGAAAATATGACAACCTTGAATAAAAATGTAGCTCGGATTGTCGAACATCTAGAGCAGCGCGGAGAATAGACGAGCGCGGGAAGGGGGCTTCAAAACACAATAACTCAACTAAGTACACAGACGATAAAGCCTATAAAGCCCCCTTCTCCCCCTGCTGCTGTCCCAGCAGCTAAGGAACGCGCGAGGTAGGGCAAGAATTAAGCGTGCTGCGGGTGGGTGGTGGGGTGGTAGTGGTGCAGCACAGTTTAAGACTTGGGCAAGGGCAGAGGGCTAACTATTCGTAGCGTCTGCCAGTTTTTTATATTTTGACCGTTTCAATTTATTCATAACTAATTTTTCTAGATATTCTGCTTGTATCAATCCTGATGCAGCAATTTCTTGGTCTAATACTTTGTCCCATTCACTATTGAGAGCAAAAGACCTTTTCTTACCTTTCCCACCATCAGCAGCAACAAAGCTTCCTTCTTCATTTCTTTCTCTAATGTTGCTTCTTTGTCTCGGTGGTTTGGTAATAGCTTCCTCAATGTCCCAACCTGTACGAATCCGATTGTATAAGGTGGTTCGAGGAATACCATTTTTTTCTGCGATCGCCATTTTATCAGGCGGAACAATTTTACCTACTTTACCCATTTTACCGTGAATCTATGGTATGTTACCATCTATCTATGGTAACATAGAGAAGTAAATACCGCCAGTTGGAACTACTCGGATAAGTAATGTCTGACGGTACACCCCAAAACGGAGTTAATTAAAATGTATCACTTGAAAGAATATCCTTCCAAGATTGCTGAGGTAGAAATCTTAATTCTCAACCTCGATCGACAGGTAAATATCTACAAAGAACAGTTATCGTTCATGGATGCAGATATCGAAAATGCGATCGCATCTAACAAAGAACTGAAAAACGAACAGCAACGCAAAACCAAACGCCTAGAACTCAAGCAAGAACCAGATTATTTACAAGCCAAGGCTGCATTAGCTGAAGCGGTTGAGAAACGAGCTCAAGAAGTAATTCAGCTTAACTTACTTCGTAATCAATTTTCTGTTGCCAAGTTGGAAGAGAGAAAAGCGATCGCCTCTTTTGAAGCTGTCGCCTAAACCTATAAATTCATCATTTTCCCCTGCTACTGAAGGTAGGGGAACACTTAATTACAGAATCCTTATTCAACAATAATGAACGATAGTAAATTAACTCAGCGCAACACCACACAAGCAGCTATAGAAAGAGTAATTCTCAACCGTGACTTGCGCTCGCTAACTGAAGTTGAGAGAGTTCAATACAATTTTGCATTATGCCGTAGCTTAGGTTTAAATCCATTAACCAATCCGATCGACTATTTGGTGACTGAAGGAAAAATGACACCTTATATTAATGCTACTGGTGTGGCTCAAATAAGAGCGATTCACGGTATCAGCACCAAAATAACTTCTCGAACTACTGATAGTCAGCATATGCACTATGTCAATGCTATAGCCACCGATGCCAATGGTAGGAGTGAAGAGTCAACCGCGATCGTGGCACTAATCGACAAATATGGAAAACCACTATTAGGACAAAGACGTGCTGATAAAATGATGGCTACTGAAACTAAAGCTAAACGTAGAGCAACTTTAGCTTTGGTTGGTATTCCTTGGGCTGATGGAGGCAAGATCAGATCGTCTAAGACTTACGATCCACCTCTCGATATTCTTCCGCCAGAAGTAGAAGAAGAATTTTAATTATACTTATCCCCTAGTAATTTAAGGGCGCGTCTTAACTTGCGTCTTCCATCTCACTGGGGGAGATTATTTTGCTCAATCATCATTTTGATTAAGCAAAAAAGTAAAGTTATATTGGTTAAGCATTAGTTAAGAAGAGATTATGGTTTTCTTAGTCACGCAATATCTAGATTTAAGAGGATTTTGTTAATAAATGTAACTTTTACAGTCAAAATAGACAGTTTAATTTAAGTCCCGTTATTACAGGCTTCGCCTACACAAAATTACTCTCATCTATTTTTCAACTATGAAGGAGTACACAAATTGTGAAAAATATCCATGACAAATCAAAATTAATTGTCGTAATAGCTTTACAATACCCCTATAAAAAGCAAAAAACAGTTGCCCTAAACTTTCAGACGGTTTAACAACTGCTTTTGCCCCAAACCCAACCGCCTTACGGACATCTCAAGCTTTGGAGCTTTGCTCCAAAGACGTGTCCTTCTCTATTGAGATAGGTGGTGCGGTTTCGTGTACATATTTTTAAGCCACAGATAGATTATGCCACAAACTAAGATTCAAGGGAAGTTTTACCCTCTACAACACGAAGAATTTATCAAACTTAATAAGCATCTAACTCAGTCAGAGCTTGCCGTTTACCTCTGGCTTAAAACCAACGATCCTTTTGGTGAAAGGCTAGTCGAGGCAGATACAAAAGAGATCGCCAAAGATTTGAATGTAAGTCGCCGTACTATTCAACGAGCTTTAGTCAAACTACGAGAACAGAAGTTAATCGATCTGGTAATTACTAAATTCCACTATCGAATCAGATCGAAATCGGCAAGTGACAATAGCGGTGCGACCCTGCGCCGTAAGACGGCGCAAAGGAACGCGCACCAAGAGAGTAGCACAAATGAGGTTAAGGAAAGGTTAAGAGTGGCGACATCTGTGTCGCCAGGCGACACAGATGTCGCTGAAACGATCTCTATGTCGCCGAAGTGCCACCCATGTCGCCAAAGTGCTCCTCATGTCGCCGAAGTGACCCCTATGTCGCGATCGTCGTCTGAAAGCCCGCCCTCTCAAGAGTTTCAAAATCCTAAGACTATTAAGACTAATAAGAAGCTCCAGACCAACCAGACGGTGGACGAAAAAACTTTTTTTCAAGAAGACGAGCGACCCCGCGTCGGCGAAAGACGCAAGGGAATGCGCGAGGAAGAACAGCCAGAGAAAAAAGTAGTACAAGATCGAGTACAAGACGAGGAATCAAAGAAAGAAAAAAAATTAGTATCTGTAGCTGAAACTAAGATAGAAATTCCCCGCGATGTAGCACAAGAGAAATTTAAAATAGAGCGTACTAAAGTATGTACTAATGAGCAGAAGAAAAAAGTGGCTCGATCGCCTGAAATACCAGAAGACTTAAAAGAGAAGCTGTTGGAGTTAGAAATACCGTTAGACAGCAAGGTAATAAGCGCGATCAGGCGTAGCCTGGCACTGCGCGATCGCATCTCATCATATTTCACAGGCTTATGGTGCAGTAGCCCATGTAGAGAATACTTGGAACACAATAACTAATCCCCGTGGAGTATTTCTGTTTCAACTTCCCAAGCAACCGATCGAGAAGTTAGGTAGTAGATACAGCGAGGAAATAATTAACAACATCAAAGCCCAAAATCAAGCCATAGAAGAGGAAAGAAAAGACCCTGAGTATCAAAAGAGGTCAAAAGAGTTCTTTGCTCAAATACGAGCATCCTTGGGTAGAGCATCCTTGGGTAAGGAAAAGAAAACCTCAGAAATTTTGGATGATGACCCATGGCTCTAAAAATTCCCGCATATCCTCAATAAATAAAGCGATCGCATCATGAAACAACTACAGCTATTTAGTACGCCAGAGACACAGGCGAAATCTTCATTCTCTGAGTGGGAAATTAACCAGCAAGGCTTGGAAAAAGAGAAAACGATATCAGGATACGAACAGACTGAAAAAGAAGCGGAAGAACTCCAAACAGACGAGAGTAATTTTACTAGGGGATATGAACCATGCTTAGAATGCTCGACCTCTTTGCAGGTTGCGGAGGCTTCTCACTCGCAGCCCATAGACTTGGAGGAATCCAAACAACTCAATTTGTTGAAATCAACCCCGATGCACAAACAGTCTTGCGATCAGCTTCGCTGCCAGCGAAGCTGATCGCATTTCCCATATATCCCCATCCGCTCAGACATCAGAGGCTACCACCCAGAGCCAGGAGAATTTGACCTTATCACAATGGGATTCCCCTGCACGGGAACGAGTAACGCAGGAAGCAAAACAGGACTCAAACATCCAGCCTCATCACTCTGGCGAGAAGGATTTAGAGTATTGCTAGAAGCTCAACCCAAGTTCTGTATTATGGAACAACCTGAAGGATTTATCAGACGAGGACTTAGAACTATTCTTGCCTCCCTCTATATGGCAGGATACAGTTTTGAGGTTGAAACAGTCTCGGCGGGAGAGCTTGGGGCTGGACATCAAAGACTCAGACTGTTTATCATTTCCTACCCTGACCAGTGGGCAGACCTCTATAAAAATGCGCCCTGCTGGTCAGACCAAATGCGAGAAATTGTTCAAAGACAAAGGGCTGATTCCCAGTGGCTATCAGTTAGGAACACGGGCGATCGCTCAGATAATGGGCTTTCCGTCCAATTGGTTCGAGGGTCTGACACAACAATACTCAAAGAATCTGAATATACAGAGCCAAGTAAAACCCCAGGAAGAATTAGAGCAAGATACTTGGCAGGAAGAACAGTTACACCAGCCCAAGCAGCCGTCGCCCTCCGTCGAGTCCTCTATCTCCATTCCCTGTCTGGTTAAACAACCCAAACAACCTGAAGTTAAGGGAGTAATTCAGAAAGATTTAGGCGATCGCTTCTTGGTAAATACAGGTGATGAAGCAATTACTGTTTCTAAGCTTTTTGTCTATCCTGACTTTAGTAAAAGTGTCGGACAGATCGACAAAAACCCTAGGAAAACTTTAACCACTAGTACACAAAGTCCTAGGAAAAAACGAAGACGCAGGGGTGAGGGAAATGGAGCTATTTATTACCGTACAGTGACGAAGAATAATGGTAAACAGTACCAGGAGGCTTATTATCATTGGCGAGAGAACGGTAAAAAGCGGACTAAATATATCCCTAAGAAGCTGCTAGATAAGGTCAAAGAAGCAGAACAAGAGAAGCTTCCAGTTAGTGACATCCTGGTTTTACTAGTGGGTAAAGATAAAAGCCCTAGGAAAAGTTTTGACACTTCTACTCAAACAATTGACGAAAAGATCAAACATAATTACACAGAGCCAGAAGTGTTGGAAACTTCAGAAGAAAGCCCTAGGAAAATTAAACCCACTAGTAAAACGCGCCGAACTAAGGGTAGGGGTAGCGGTTGGATTCAGTGCAAACCGATAAAGCGCAGTGGTAAAGAGTACAAGCAGTATTGGTATCACTATGAGGAATGGAAGGATGGCGATCGCCTTCTTAAAAAGTCTCGTTATATTCCCAAGCGGTTACTAGCAAAGATAGAGAAGATGATTAGAACTCTTGCATAAATATTTTATGGTATGATAGTTGGTTATTTTCATTTCAACTTTTGCTAATTAAAATAGTAATAATTGAGCAATTTTTTCTCTTAAGTATTAACCAGGCGATCGCGCTCA
>JBFRWK010000113.1:0-12192 GCA_051439545.1 Xenococcaceae cyanobacterium
AGTTTAACCTCAAAATAGCTAAATCCTTAATATATCTGGGTTTCAGGCGAATTTACCTCGTCGAGGTAAATTCGCCGTCTGGCAAGGCTTTCACCCCTTTTTGAACGGTAAAATTGTCAAAGTCCCGCTAAACCTCGTGGAAAGTCGCCAGGTTGGGAAACGGGTAAAAAAAGGAATAAAAAAACCCGTTACCCTGTGGTCAAAAAGAAGAGAGAGTTCATCGGCTACAGCATCCCCTAAATCGACTAAAACGGAGTAAAATAGCCAAGTTGCCCAGATTTGTAATTTAATGCCATTAATTGAACCTGTCCACAGATAACTTAGTCCGAGAAGTCTTTTGACAGTATTAAAAGCATCTTCAATGCGCCAACGTTTTTGATATAAATCAATGACCACATGGGGAGGTAATATGGATGGGTCAAGCACTGAAGTTAAGTAAGAACGCCAGAGGGTACCGACTCTGACTTCAATCAAACGAAGAGTAACAAAGGGTGTCTTTTTTGTCCCCGAGCCAATTTTGACCAGGCGATCGCGTAAAGCATAACTGTCCGTAAAAACTTGTTGATACTCAATGGCAGCATTAATCTTCATGCGAGTAATAAAGTGAATTCCTTTATCGATTAATTGTTGCCAAAATTGAAAATGATAAAAACCCCGATCGAGTAACAACAAGGTCTGGGCTGAAACTAACTGTAATAGATTTTCTTCAAAGCGAGTGTCTGAGGAATTGGGTTTTTCCTGAAACCAAATTTCGACGGGCAATCTTGTTACTAAATCCATGACCACTCCCATCTTGCCAGCTAATGAACCTGGTTTGACCGACTCTAAGCTCTTGAGTTTGCGAAATAAGGCCTCCAAGGTCGAACCGTCAGCACACCAAATCTGGTCAAATTTAGATAGGCTAAATTGAACACTTTCAGGTAGAGGACGATTGTGACGAGCCGACCATCTGACTTTCAACTGGGGCAAGATTTCGTGAAAGATTCTCTCGAATAAAATCGCCGGAAAGGTCAAAAATCTTTGAGCTAAGGCTTGTTGGCTCACCTTGGTTGGTTTACACCATAAAAATCCTTCTTTTTCCAGTAATCAACCTAATTCAGTCACGCCTGGTACATCCCGCCACAATAAAGTCAACACCGCAGCTACCATCAAAGGCAGTGTCAGAATTCTCGCTCTCAGTCCTAATTCTCGAAAAAGCGGTGCGCGGGGATGGGGAGACTTCAACCAACTACAGACAACTTTTGGCAGCATAATATCAAACCAGAAAAGTCTCCCCTATCCACCCCCGCTCGGGTTTCCCGAGCTAGGGAACGCGCACCAAGACAACGTGACTGAGATTTGATTGTCGGAGTTAGTAAAGCGGTTAATTGTTCGGCAATGACTCGCTCTTCCACCATTGGTCGTTGTGTTTTTTTCGCATGGTCTCGGTTCAGTCTTTTATTCTTGCTCATAGAGAATCAAACCTTTCAATTGCCTACTCTGTCTGAGTTTGACACGATTTGGCTGTTCTCTTGACTTTTTGCTGATTTCCTTAACTTGTTACCAATGCCAATTACCAACTATTTTCTGGAGCGATTAACCAGTAGCTTTGTCGAAGGGTTTAACAACCGAGTTAAGGTGTTAAAGCGACGTTGTTGTGGCCTTTTTGATGTAGATCATCTCTTTCAACGACTCACACTTGACATTAGTGGCTATGAAAAATTTAGTCTAACCTGACCATCCACCATATCTAGTGTCTACCACGGCAATTACGGAAGAGCCTTAGTCGTTAAACGAACAGTATCGGGCAGCTTGCAGGAAAAGCTAGAGGGATCGCGCGGATCACCAGTACCATCATATGTCACAACATTGGGATAGGCACACAAGATCCTTCCCTCATCTGTGGGTTGACCAAGAGAATCTCGGTAGGGCGCGGGCAGTTGTTCCGGTGCTTCCCCACTTTCCACCCATTCATCGATCGCGGCAAGATAGTCGGTTCCGTCCGGCCCTGGCCCCCCAACACAATGCGTAATTCCTGGACGCAGGAACAATCTCACTTCCTCGACTGCCGTCGGCTCGTGGTCAATAACTCGATCGTAATACTTGATGGTTCCAACAGCCGACATGCTCCCATCCATCCAGCCATTGTCGATGATTAGCTTGCCACCTCGGGCGCGAAAGGCTGACAGGTCAGGATTGTCGGCATTTAGTGTAGAAGCAACACGAGCCGCTTTTTGGGGGAAATCCGAAAAATCGTAATTGACATAACTCCAGTCTGGATCGTTGTAGAGGAAATAGCGGAATATTCCGGTCGAAAATCCCCATGTACCATTCGGTGTGGGTGGGGCCGAGAATCCATCACTTTCTTCACCCGGGTGGAAATCGATATCTTCTCCGAGGGTATATCCTCCCGTACGCCACAGTTCCCAACCGATTGGTGTGCCGGGCAATTCCGCGCCGACTGGCGTACCGGGGATAACCTGCCCGTCAATCTCGAAATCGTTGTAGATGGCTGTTGCCGCTGCCACCTGCTCTGGCGAAAGACAGCCGTCGGCGTCTCTCGACTCACAGGTCAAGCTAGAAACATCAAAGTTACATTGCTGCGGATCGTTCAGAACACCGTCGCTGAGCCCGTCAAGGTCATCGCATTGCGCCATGACCGTGTCGCCGATCAGTTTCAGCGCGTCAGGGCCGATGATCGGTTCTGAGATTTGGTTGGGGTCAGGATACATCATCTGTGCTACTTTTATCCATTTAGCCCCAAGCTCATGGGTCCAGTTGTAGGCCGGAGACATAGCAACGATGCCGTCAAAATCTTCTGGGTAGCGCTGCGCTTCCATCAGCGCCTGTCCGCCGCCGCGGGAGCAACCCACGAAATAGCTGTGTGAAATCTCCTGACCGTAATATTTCTCGATCAGCGCCTTGGCCGTTACCGCCGTGCGATGCACAGCCTGGTGGCCAAAACTGACCAGCCGTTCGAGATTGTTCAGCGCCCAGCTTGCATCAAGACCATTTCCTTGGTGTCCGGTATCCGTCCCGACCGTGGCGTAACCCCTTTGGAGGGGGTCGTAGCTGGGTAAATCTAGTACAGCATTGATAACTTCGCCTACGAAGCCGCCACCACCACCCATAACGAACTTCCCGTTCCAGTCATTGGGGAGCAGCAGCTCGAAGTTTGTCTCGATACCGATCACACCCGCAACTTTGCAGTGGGGTGCAAATTCAGTTTCTTGAGTAACCGAAGTGATCGTGACGTCTGGCAGCGATGGTAAGGATTCCAATGAACATACAGAAGACTGCGCGTTAATCGGTGCCCGAAATAAAGTTATAAAGACAAAAGTTATAGTACTCAGTATTACAACTAAAAATAGTCTGATCATTAAAATATCTACGGGAAGTGCCAAAGTATAATCCTCCCTACTGATTTTGCCATCTAACATTAGGCAATTATTATTAATAAATATTAAGACACTACCTTTTCTCAAAAAGCGCGATCTCTCAGACCTTGTGTCCAAAATCGCTTATTCTATATGAGCTATATAATGTAGTACAGTACTTGACTAATATAGTTAAAGTTGAACATAAATTCAACCCAATCAGTTGGCAGGGACTACCGATCGCTTTATCATCTTCATGTTCGGGTAAGGGCACCATGATTTCTAAGACTCCCCCACTGTAATTAATTCGCGAACCCCGTTTTTCCCCAAGCTCTTCAAGTAATTGTTCGTACATCAGCCAACTAACATCAGTCATTAGTAGTTGCTGACCAGGAGGGACGATGAGCTGTTTAAGTTGGACTTGCATAGTTTTCCTATTTGTCTAAATATTTTTGCCTCATAGTTTCCAAAGTTTTTTCTTGACCTGCCATTAATCTCATTTGTCTAATTTGTTTGGCTTGTTTTAAGTATGATGTTTTAGTACGATTCGGTAAACTACTCCAACTACGAATCATTACATCTACTATGATTTCATAGGGTATTCCTGTTTCTGCTCGAAACTGTCTTAGTGTAGATGCAGCTTCTGAGGATAATCTCATTGCTACCTTTTTAGATTCTAGTAAACTTGATTCTGGCTTTAACTCTGAAAGAACTACCTTATTATCTTGATTCTGTTCTTCTGGTGTTATTGATTCTACTTGACTACTTTCATTAAGAGTAGATTCTGTAATTCTGTTTTCTGGCAAACTAGATTCTTGATTACTACCTTCTTTTCTTGACAGCTCTGAGTTGACTAAAGTAGAAGGTTGTATTCTTTTTTCGTTTTTAAGAGAAGTCAGTTTACTGTTTTCTTCTCTTCTAGAATCTAGCTTATTGAATTCTTTACTACTTGTTTTTGCTTTATTAGTTTCTTTTTTCTGAGATTCTGATAGAGAACTTTCTGCTTGATTAGAATCTTCTTGACTAGGTTCTATGATACTTTTTTCTATACTATTAGAATCTGTAAAACTACTTTCTATCTTACTTGAATCTACTTGATTAGATTCTACTCGATCACTTTCTTGTTTATTGAATTCTACTAAAGCATTTTCTACTTGAATAGAATCTTTTTTCTCAGATTCTATTTTATTATTTTCTATTTTTTCAGAATCTTGTTTATTAGATTCTAGTTTTCTTTCCACGCCCATTGATGGTAAATCAATTCGGATGGGTCCAGTAGGTAATTTCTTTTTAGGCATAGTTCTAAAGGTTTCTAACAGCATCGACAACTTCTGTATAAGCAGCAGCCAGAGATTGTTTTCCCATTTCTGCCAGTGACCAACCTGCATTATTTGCTTGCTGGACAACCGTGCTATGACGCACTGAACTAAAGATGTGCATTTTCTTCAGTACCTCCGATAGAGTCTCAATCGCTGCTTTAGACATTCTGGTTTGATTTGCTCCCGACCACTGATCTCTAGTGGGGATTATTCCCAGTATCTTAGGCACTACAAAATCGATTTCCTCTAGTTCTTTGATTAAAGTTATAGTATTGAGCGCGCCCATAACTCCTTTATTCGTACATTCAGTAGGAATTACTACTAAATCTGCTGCTAAAATAGCGTTGTAGGTCAGAATTCCTTTGGCTGGGGGTGTGTCTATCACCACATAATCATAATCACCTAAGACTGATTTTAATGTTCTTTTGAGAAAACGCTCTCTTCCAGGTCTGGGCGCAATGACCTCTCCTGCTCCCGATAAACTGTAATCGGCAGGAGCTATTTCTAAGCCATCTCTTTCTTCGTTTTTTGGTTTTTTAATTATCTCCTTGATATCTAAGCGCTCTTCTCCTGGTACAATCGTCTCCGCGATCGTTGCTTCTGAAGATAAATCTCTCCATCCCATCCATTGAGATAAATTGCCTTGAGGATCAAAATCTACCGCTAGTGTTTTACCCAAGGAAGACAACATTATCGCCAAATTAAGAGAAGTTGTTGTTTTTCCTGAACCACCTGAAAGACAACTTACGGCAACAGTTTTAGCTTGTTTACTAGATTCTGGCATTTAATTAAACTAGTTTCTATTTAACTAGAAACAAGATTTTACTTCGCCAGACTAGCATGACTATCTTAGAAGACGCAACCTATTTCTGTGACATTCGTGACAACTTAAGAAAATGAAGCAGATGTCAAGAGGCGTTTTCAAGAAATTTTGGGCAGATGGGAAAGGAAGGAATAACTTGCTCCTAAAATAAGAGGTGATAAGCGATGATTAACTTCAATGAGCCGAAAAACGAACCGTGACCATGCCAAAAGACAACAACGTCCCATGATGGAAGATGAGGCGATCTCTGCCCAAATATCTGCTTTATTAACGCCGGCATTGGCCAAACAGAAAAAATATTGTCGCCAGTTAGGTTTGCGTGACAGAATATTAACACTTCCCTTGATGGGTAGCAATTGACATAGACAACAAAGCTCAAAAATATCTCTTTTCAGCTTCCCATAAATAATGTCTATGTTTCCCTTAATCCTACTATATCTAGCTTTCACGTACTTCTGTCAGGCAGTCAGCTTTAAAAGTTCTTTAATACTAACTTGAAATTCTTCGACGGATTGACTTAAATTAAAATTAGCTAAAATTTTTTGATTCATGATATTTTCTTGTCGAGAAACCATGAGGGCAAATCCTCCTTTTCTAGTTGAAAATATCTTTTTTTTGCCTTTAATTCAATTTCAGTAAATCACAAAGAGCGCGATCCCGAAGGGATCTGGCTTCGCCAGCGCGCTCTGCGTGGTCTGCCCTGCCCGCACACCAGCAATTCTCCTAGATGGCGATCGCTGCTCCCTGGAAAAACCAACTTTTTCGCGTTGCTCCCAATTAAAAGTGTCCGCTCCTATCGGTTACTGTCGGATAAATCTAGTTGGAAGTGGTTCTATTTTAAGGGCAAATTACGAACCCGATAACGATAATCTTCAACGATGATAATAGCACCACGGTTTAAGTTGTCAGCGCATTCAGAAAGGACAGTCAACAATCTGGAAGTAACAAAGCTGGGAAGAGTCGTTTTTAATCGAAAAATAATGACACTAGGTAAATTGTTTTGATTAGAAGCCAAAAGGTCGGTAAAGTCTAAATCGAAAGTTAAAATAATTCTGGATTCTCTGGTGGCTTTGGTCAGAATTTCGGCATCGGGCATTCGCATGAGTCCTTGCTCACTTAAATGAATGGCATCATAGCCGTTGTCTCTCAAGATCTTGACTGTTAAGGGAGATACTCCCATATCGGCAAGAAATTTCATACTGGTGCTTCGGTAAAAGGATGAATTTCTTCATTGGCGAGAAAGACGGCATAGTTCAAACAAGCTTGAATATCTTCTAGTTCTAGATAAGGATAAGCCTCAAGAATTTCGTCGTTATTCATGCCATTGGCAACTAAGCTTAAAACTAAAGATACGGTGATACGCATCCCGCGAATACAAGCTCTACCACCCATAATTTGTGGATCAAAGGTTATGCGTTCAAAGATCATATTTTCCTCTCATGGTTTTAGTTGGCAATAAGGTGTAAGAGTAGTGGTGGGTTTGGAGAGAATAATTGTATACTTCTGTCCAGACCTGGAGCCATAATTAGATATCAAGATAGTTACGGGGATGGTGACTAATCGCTCGACGCTGAAATGCATACCTTTGGCTGCGGTCGAATGAATCTCTGGTCAGACCTATAACATGACCCAACCCAGCTAATTCTAGCACATATTTATATTAAAATAACTGAGAATACGATTAGTCCAAGGAGACTAGAGCTCTGGCCTAAATATTTTATGAGATAGTTAAGGGTTATTTTCATTTCAATTTTTGAAGCTTAAAATAGCAACAAGTCTACTATATTTGAAATTAATTATTATGGCGCGATCGCTCGAGTAGAGGAATTGATTGAAACAGGTAATTCGGTCATTAACTTATCGGATATTTTTCTGCTGAAATATTTATTTTTAATTAATTGCTCTGGTTGATATATAATTATATATGCCCGAAATTAAATTAGATTGATTTCCAATTAACTATGATTATTTCAATATAAATAAGATAAAATCTGGATAACTTTTTGCAATTAAAGCTGACAATTAACCTCTTCAACTGTCCTTTGAGTCGATTCAATTATTCCAGAAATATTCGGAGATTTTTTCTAGACTTTCTCCCCTGGTATTTCTCGATCGGGGTAAGATGGCTTTCGGGAGTTTCCTGAATTATCAGTAGCTCCTTTTGGCTAATATTTTACTTGTTTACGTTAATTTGATTCTACTTTTTTGCATTATTTAAAATAAAAAAATGTTCCTTTATAATTTGAATATTCTTGGATAAATCCTTTTTAAGAGGGAATAGTTCCTGTGTTTAACTTATGCTCGTTCTCCTTTTTAGTATAAAGCTTTTTGACATTTGCTTAGTTTCTGAAGAGGACTTTACCTTACTTTTTTATTAGATTATTTTTGAATCGGATATTTTATAAGTTCTTTTTGTTCACATAAAGACAACTTTCTCCGACCAGCTCGATCCATTATCTACTTTATATACTGTTCGACAAATTATAGATTATGGCACTCCCCAATAGACTCCAATCTGAAACAGGTAGTCGATCTTCTTGCCCTTTGTTAAACGGTTATTAAAACTTGCTATTCGACATTGAGTTAATACGGACGCTCGGGCTTTTTTGGGTTATTTTCTTGTTCTTTTACTATATTAACAATGATATAGTAAATGCCAGAGTTTATGACTGTTAGATGTCTAAATTAGCTGGGAATAATTCCTCTACTTGGGCAAATTAATACTGATGTTTTGAGTTTCAAGATATTCAAGTCACACCGCTTATCTTATCATAAAAAGACTTAGCCAAGAGGTCTAATAAAAATCAAGTAAAACCCAGTTAAATAATAATTATATAATGATAAAGGAAGATGTTTATATATAAAAATATTTAATAATCTAGTCTAAAAGCCCAAATAAGTATATAAGATTATCAATAGATATAAGCCAATCAGACAAATAGCTTATATGTGTGCAATGAGCAACCATGTGTGCGATAAGTCATAACCTATATACAGCAATACTTTGAGGATTTAGCGATCGAGTCACAGAAAGATTAAGTTTATATAAGCATACGAATATTGTATGTATGCAGCCACGAAGCCTAAGATATCTATATGCATAAGAATATCTAATAGCGAACCCCATAAGCCTCTCCTTTTGTCACATATTTCTTAATAATTATAATAATTGTAAAAGGCAGGTATAGGAGGAGAATGGAGAAAAAAAGGAGAAAATAATGAAGAAAAGTGAAGCGATAATTTTACAAAAGTCAAAATCGAGGTAAAGAAAAGAGAAGAAAAAGTAACAATAGATTGAAGAAAGTAAAAAGAAGCAAATAGAGATCGGACAGGGCTAAAAGCCAGATAGAATAAGGTATTTCTGACTTAAATATATAGAAAAAAGAAACAAAAGGCAACAAGATCTGAGTAAGCACTAACAAGGCGGGGAAAAAGAGAACCAATTCGGAAGCAAGAGAGGAAAGAGACATGAATTGGGCAGAAGAAGAATTATCGAAAGCCAATCTCGGGGATAAAAGGAGAAACAAGAGATTAGTTAAAATAGTAGAAGACTTAGCAGCACAGCCAAATGAAAGCGTACCTCAAGCCAGCAGAGATAACGCAGCAATGCAAGGGATATATGAGTTTTGGGCGAATAGAAGAATAGAAGCAGCAGGGATAATTGCTGCCCATACAGAAGCAACCATCGAGAGAATAAAAGAACATCAAGTAGTACTAGCGATACAAGACAAAACGGAATTAGATTTAGGACAAAGGAAAAGAACGAAAGGGATAGGAGGAATAAGCAATCAGTCAGCCCAAGGAATACAGGTGCATAATGTGCTGGCAGTAAGTGAAGAAGGGGTACCTTTAGGACTGCTCGAGCAAAAAGACTGGGTGAGAGAAAAAGCCAGAAAAAGAAAAGGATTTAAAGAAAGAAAAAGGAAGATTGAGGAGAAAGAAAGCCAGAGATGGTTAGAAAGTCTGGAAACAGTTGAAACTTTAATTCCGCCAGAAATAGACGTAATAACGGTGGCAGATCGAGAAGCAGATATATATGGGTTGTTGGCACAGCCACGTCGAAAAGGTTCTCATTTACTAATAAGAGCAGCGCAAAATAGAAGAGTTAAGAAAGGGAACGGGGAAATAGACAAATTATTTGAAACAGTGGTTCAAGTAGAACCGTGTGGTCAAAAGACATTAGAGTTACAGAGAACTCCGAGAAGGAAAGCGAGGAAAGCCAGATTGACAGTGAGGTTCACGACTGTAGAGCTGCAACCACCGCAAGGGAGTCAATCGAGTCAGAGTCAGCCAGGGATCAAGGTGCAAGCCATATTAGCGGAAGAAGAGAATCCACCCCCCAAAGAAAAAGCGATAAGTTGGTTGTTATTAACCACATTGCCAGTCAGCAATTATCAAGAAGCCTGTGATTGCTTAGAAAAATATGCGTACCGCTGGCTGATAGAAAGATATCATTTCGTGTTAAAGAGTGGATGTAGAGTAGAAGAATTACAACTAGAGACAGAAGAAAGGATGGAGAAAGCGTTGGCGACCTATTCGATCGTCGCCTGGAGATTGTTGTGGTTGACTTATGAAGCGAGGAAGAATCCAGAGAAAATAATAGATGAAGTATTAGAAGAACAAGAGTGGCAAGTATTGTATTTAGCAACGCAGAAACAGAAACAGAAACAAATACCGATGGTCATACCGACTTTAAGAGAAGGGGTGCGACAGATAGCATCTAAGGGAGGATTTCTAGGAAGAAAGGGAGATGGAGAACCAGGCGTAAAGACTCTGTGGCGGGGTTGGCAGCGACTAGAGGATATGGTGATCGGATGGCAGTTAAGTCAGAAGAAAATTAAGGGAGAGAGTATATAAATAAGTCGAGAAAATCAGAAGAAGAAGGAAGAAAAAAAGGAGATGGAGTAAGAGAGAAATGTCAAGAAAAATGTGACTAAAGGACAAAGAAGTAGAAAAAAGAAAAAATAAACCAAAAAGTAGCCAAAAAGGCTTAAAATTTTGTAATAAAAGCTCAAAACCGATATCTAATTAGCCCAATCTTTTTAGATATATAATTAGATGTATTTATATATTTAAGGAAGTTAGGGGGAGATGGTCATAAGGGAGATGAGTGTAGAAGAAGAGGAGCGAGATGTCCGACAAAACCAGGAAGGAGCGATCGGGTATAGCGGTGTGCAGAAGAGGTAGCAGATGTCCACAGAAAAATCAGCCAAATCGAAGAAAGCTCAAGAAAATGCTGGAAAAGCAATTCTGACAGCACTAAGTCAACAGGAAGTGGTCTTGTGGCTAGATGCACTCTGGGCAAGTCTGCCAGCCGACTCGCGAGAAATAGCACTCAATCGGATGCCAAGAGATACCCGAGAGACTTTACAACAGCTGCTGAAAGAGTCTCATGGCCCAGAAGTCAAAACCAAGCCGGTTTCCCTGGCGAAGAGGGAACAAATCTGGTCAGATTTATGGGGAGAATGGGACCAGATAGTCTGGTCAGCCACGGAAGAAGAAGGAAAATACCTGGAGCAAGAAGAACACTGGGAACCTCCCTACTTTGACGGGTTGTACTTTCACTGAAGACTTAGAAACCCTCGCCAAGCAGAGGAGTTGTCTCCCGAAACCAGTAGAAAGCTGTGGCAATCTTGGCGCGATGACATTATTCGCCACATGGAAAGAAATTACTGTTGGGCGCTCAGTTATCGGCAAGAGGTGGATAGCTTCTTATCAGGTAGCTTCTTAGCAAGTGGAAGCTTTTGGGCTTTATTTTCGGCTTTGATACTAACCGATAAACATTACCCGCTACCCGCTACTCGCTATCCTGACCCAGACCTTAAATTGATGGCTGAGCCGAACAGTATTGCATGGGGGTGCGGTTAGCGATTAAGAAGGGGAAAAATATAGGGGATAAAGGGAAACAAACTGGCGATAAGCAAGTAAGTGAAAAAATAAATTGACAGGGAAAAACTAGAGTCAAAAGTAAACATGATTGACGAGCGACCCCGCGTCGGCGAAAGACGCAAGGGAACGCGCGAGTCGTGACGAGAAGAATCGAGGAGTAAGTAAGTAGTGAAAACTCGAACTAACTCGATAAATAAATTATTTTTGTCAGGGGAGTTCCTACTTATATAATAACTAAAATAAGTTTAAAATAGGCAACAAAATATCAGAAATTTCCCTAAAAAGAAAAAAATTTTATCCTAAAAATTTAGGGTTTTATAATATCCAAATTAAGCCTTAAGTAGGAGGTAGAATACTGAAATAAATAGACATTTTCTCCCTGTCTAAAAAAGTAGAAAGTAGGAAGTAAATGAGGAAAACTTTCTACTTTCTACCTTTTACTTTCTACTTTAAAGCGGTTGTCCCCAGAGGATGACGAGAGCAGAATGAGGTAATTAAGGCACTAATTAGGGTCAACTAGTAGTCAGTTAAGATGGGTGAGGTAAATAGCTAAATAAGCAGAAATAAAACTATTAAAAAACTAGATGACCAGAGAGTTAGTCAAAAGATTTACTGGGAGTAGAAAAAGTAGAAAACCCCAATGGGGGCTTCAAGCAGCCAAAAAACTGGACAAATAAAAAGGGTTACAAAAAAATATGACAAAGTAGGACAGTCTTGGACAAATTGCCCCTCTTTTTTGCTTGTTTGTTAGTATTTGTGTATTGAAAATCGGGGCAATTTGTCCCCCCTGACGAAAAAACTCTTG
>JBFRWK010000114.1:0-27408 GCA_051439545.1 Xenococcaceae cyanobacterium
TGCGATCGCTATTTCTAGTGGCAACTCTCTTTTGGATGAGGAAGCCTTAGAAGCTGCAAAGCAAATGGAATTTAGCGAACTAGAGCGCGATCGCGCTCTAGTCCAGATTAATCTTCGTTTTGCCGTTGTAGACGAGGAGGAATGGTAGAGGGGCTACAATAAACTATGACAAAGATGGACAGTCTTGGACAAAATCCTCCCCATTCTGGATAATTTTTCAGTACACAAATACTAAAAAAGGAGGATTTTGTCCTCACTAAGCGAAAAAATAGGACTCCCAAATCCTTACGAAGCGTGAAGACTGTCCATCTTTGTCCAGGTTTTCTCTCGGGGTGATTTCTTTACGTCGATCGCCCTCCCATCGAGGTACTAAATTTTGCTGTTGTAAAGATAGTTTTCCTTCTTTGATTAAAATTCCTACTAAAGCATTAGTAACACTTTTGGTCATTGACCAACCAATTAGAGGGGTATCTTTCGTAAAACCTGGAGCATACTGTTCTGCAATGATTTTACCGTCGTAGAGAATGATTAAAGCTCTGGTGCGGGGTGAATTATTCGGTTTTTTTTCGGCAAAAGTAGCATCGACAAATTCTTGTAATTTAACCGAGTCTATTTCTGGGGGTAATCGATCGACTTTGGTTAATTCTTTTAATGTTACTGATGGCGAAACGGGAATACCTTCAACAGAGGAACGTAATTCTGCTTCTGATGCACCGACTAGTAAAGTACAACCAAGTCCTGGACGAAAAATGGCTTTTCTGGTAACTAAATTAAATAAATTACCTGTAGTAGCTTGCTCTTTAACTTCTGTCTCAATCTGGTCGATAATAAATTGTAAAGGCGAGGGTAAACCTTCAGCCAAATCGTTACTGAGAATAGATTCTGGCGTTCTTTTCGAGATAAATACCCCAGAACAAAGAGTTTTCGTTTTGTAACCTACGGCAACTCTAGCGGTTTTCCAGACTAAATAGCTGGAGTATCCCAAAACTACAATAGAGATAGCAGCAATAGCCCATAAAATATATTTAATCGGTTTTTTTGCCATGGTAGTAATTTAGCTTTTATCCTTACAAGACTTTTAAAGCGTGAAGCATAACAAAGGCGATCGCTACGGGGATCAGCCAACGCAGTAAGAACACCAAAACCGAATACAGCCAGGGAAACGAACCTAACTCTGTTTTCCTCTGTTTAGCACTCAACCCCCAACCGACAAAAAGACTAATACCAATTCCCCCTAAAGGAAGTAACCAATTACTCGTTAAATAATCGACGGTATCAAACCAAGTCATCCCGATAATTGCTTCTAATCCCTTGCCCCAAAATCCTTCCCCCCCACTAACAGCCGAGGGCAGACCAAGGGCATAAATCAAAGCAGCGCAAACAGTTGCAGCCGAACGTCTCGACCAACCCAAAGAATCAATAAAAAAAGCAGTAGGCACTTCGAGAAGAGAAATAGCAGAAGTTAAAGCAGCTAGAGATAATAAGAGGAAAAATACTAGTAAACCAATATAGCCAAAAGGAAGCTGAAGTAAAGCTAGAGGGATATTGATAAATACTAATCCTGGCCCTGCTGCTGGTTCGAGTCCTGCACTAAAAGTAATGGGAAAAAGTACTAAACAAGCACCAATAGCGACTACAGTATCGGCAAGGGCGATCGCGCTACAAGTTGTTACAACTTTATCCCGACTTTGTAAGTAACTGCCGTAGGTTAACATTGCTCCCATCCCTAAAGATAAAGAAAAGAAAGCATGACCCAATGCTTCTAATGCAGATGTCCAGGTAAACTTGACACTATGACCGAAAACAAAATCTAAGGCAGTAGAAAATCCTGGTAAGGTAGCGCAATAGAGAGCTAATCCCACTAACATAACGAAAAGTGCTAGCATTCCCCACTTAGCAACAGTTTCAATCCCGCTGTGGACTCCCCGCAAAACTACAAAAGTAGTAATGCCCATAAAGACGCTATGCCACCCAATATTTAGCTTTACCGACTGATAGAGGGATGTAAAAAAATCAGCATAAACTTCAGGCTGAATATCTTGGGGAAATCCTCTAACTATTGCCAGAAATAAATAATGTAATGACCATCCAGCGACAACGCTATAAAACGACAGAATAATAAATCCCGTAATTACACCAACAAAACCTATGCCCTGCCATAATTTATTATGGTTAGAGAGTCGGCTATAAGCCCGAACGGGAGAACTTTGACTAATCTTTCCCACCATTACTTCAGCAATCATAATCGGAAAGCCAAAAAGTACTATACAAAAAAGATAAAATAAGACAAAAGTTCCTCCGCCGTTTTGACCCGTTACGTAAGGAAATTTCCAAATATTACCCAATCCCACTGCCGAACCAGCAGCAGCAGCGATAAATCCAAAGGACGACTGCCACTGAGTACTAGAAGTTCGGTTTGCTTGGTTAGTCATGGTATAAATAGGTAGCGTGTAGGTAATAAATTAAGTTATTAGTTCTTAGTTATTAGTTCTTAATTTTAGCGATCTCGCTTTGGCGAGCCAGCGAAGCTGACCGTGTTTTTAATAACAATTAATTAGCAAGAGAGAATAACTAGAGAACAAAATAAGCAGTTAGGGAGTTAAAATCAGTAAAATTCACTACTCGCTACTCGCTACTCCCTACTCACTACTCCCTACTCACTACTCCCTACTACCTACCGCCAATTACCACATTCTTAATCCGTAGATGAGGCCCCCCAACACTTACAGGAAGAGGCATTTGTCCGCCTTTGCCACAACCGCCACTAGTGTATAGAGTATCATCGCCAATGGCTTCGATATCTTTAAGGGTTTGGAAAACATTCCCGCTAAGAGTAACATCGCTAACGGGTTCGGCTATTTTACCGTTACGGATCATATATCCTTCGGCAGCAGCAAAGGTAAACATTTCTCCGTTAGTTTGTCCTCCTAACATTCTGACAGCGTACACTCCTTCTTCAATATCACTAATCATCTCCTCAAAAGAAGTATCTCCTGGTTCGATCGCTGTATTGGTCATTCTCACGATAGGGGGATAATTAGCCCGAATTGCCCTAGCATTACCCGTGGGAGTTTCCTGCATCTTGCCTGCGGTTTCTAAAGAATGGAGACGTTGCTGCAAAACGCCATCTTTGATTAAATATTTGCGTTGTCCTGGGACACCCTCGTCATCGTATTTAATCGAACCTGGTAAATTATCTAAAGTGGCATCATCTATTACGTTTAATTGCTTAATTCCCAGAGGCTTACCCAAAGTGAGCAATTCTTGCATCGAAGGATTTTCATAGACAAAATCTGCCTCGGAAAGATGACCGAAGGCTTCGTGGATAAACACTCCAGAAAGATAAGGATCGAGAACAACGGTATATTTTCCCCCTTTAACGGAGGTTGCTTCTAACTGTCTCACTGCCCGTTTTGCTGCACCGAGTACCCTTTCTTCAATCCCAACTAAAGCATTGTAATCGTTACGAGAATAAACTGTTTCAAAACCCTGACGCACTATCCCTGCTTCATTACGAGCGATCGCGCCAAAGCGACCATTAACATCTAATCTCTCTTGGACGATGTTACTACCACAAGAATTAACAAAATAGGTAGTCGCAAAGCGATCGCTTAAGCTAACTCTAGTGGTCTGAATCCGCGGATCGTAGTCTAAAAGTAGCTGATTGTATTTTTCCAGTAACTGACGTTTTGCTTCAAGGGAAATATCGCGAGGGTCTTGTTTAATTTCTACAGGGACATGATCTGTTATGGGTTGAATCTCGGCTAATTGAGTTTTTTCTTTGCCGATGAGTTTCGCTTGGGATATCGCTGTTTCAATTTGCTTATTTAACTCTTCTAAACCGTTAAATGTAACAAAACTCCAACCTCCACGATGACAAGCACGAATACCCCCAGATAAAGCAAAGCTTTTATCTACTCCATCTAGTTGTTTGCCCCGAAACGAAAGGCTGGTAGACTCGCTTTGTTCTACTCTAATCTCCAGATAATCGACGGTATCTTGGTAAGCAGCGATCGCCGTCGCTAATTTTTCGGCTGTTACTTTATCCATATTTTGCTAGTAATATTTTTGCAAGAAGACCCCTGTATATAAGGTCTGTATCGATCTAATTATACTTTTTACTTAAATTGCAATTATCAGCTAACAGCTAAAAACTAATAGCTAATAGCTAATTTAAACCAACGCAGCTAAAACTAACCCCGTACTCAAAAGTAATCCACTCAAAAAATGAAAATTAACTGCAATAAATTTACAGTTCTTTACTTGCTCTGGTCGAGCGTGATATTTGGCGACACGATCGACCAATTGATAGGCAACGGGAAGACTGGCAAATGTTATCAGAGTTAACCAAGACATACAGTTAAAAATCACTAAAATAACCGTCGCAGCAAAAAAACTACCCGTCATCCAAGCTAAAACAACTGTACCTCTAGCAGTACCTAAACGGACGATAGGCGATCGCTTTCCCGCAGCTAAATCGTCTTCTACTTGATGAAAATGGGAACAAAACAAAATAATTGAAGTGCTAATTCCCACGGTACTAGAAATAGCCCAGACCGATAAATTCAAAGATTGAGCCTGAGAGTAATAGGCTGCTGCTACTGCACCAGGGCCAAAAGTGAAAAAGCAAATTATTTCCCCTAATCCCAGATAGCCGAAACGAAACGGTGGGCCTTGGTAAGTGTAGCCCAACACACAACATAAACTAACTATTCCCAAGATCGTCCAATCTTTTTGCCACCAACAAATGGCTATAATTCCCAAGATACCGCAACTAAGACAAAAATTACTGACCCAAAATACCAAAGTCTTATTTCCTGTAAGATTGACCACAGAATGGGCTTTGTTCACATCTATGCCCGTATCTGCATCAAATACATCATTACTTAGATTTAACCAAGCAATAATTAAAATAGCCGATCCTAAAAAGGTAAACAAAATTTTCGGACTAAACAAATGTGTTTGGCTAAAGGCGATCGCTGTACCGACTAAAATCGGAATAACTGCCACACTATACATAGGAGGCTTTATAGCAGCTAGCCAAAGTTGACGATTATCTTTTGTAATTTGCTGTGTGGTCATCGATCATCTATAACTACATGACAAATCGAGCAGTCTGCTGGCAACAGTTAATCAAACATTATCTCTGTTTTAGCCAAAATAAGCATAGGACAACTTTACATCATCGTCTTTAGACAATGCCTGCGCTCTAGTTTGGACTAACTCTGACACTTGTTTCCAGAGAGAGAACTTCCCTCTCTATTCCGCTGTCAAATATAGAGGTTAGAGATAGGTAGCTATGTTTTACCTGGGTTTTTCAATTTTCTGTCTTTTCTTTATACTAGGGTTAGAAAAGACAGGCTAAAACTCTTAACTAGAGATTAGCGACTGGTATTTACCCTAACAGGTATGGCAGAGTTTGTTTACATTTTTTTACGAAAGTTTATAATTTGAAAACCAAGTAATTTAGCTGAGAGGAAAGCCAAAAATAATTAATCTTATTCTTAAGTTAGATCCATTGACCGAGATTTTTCAAAAACCTGATAAGCTTAAGCGAAATCTAAGCAATTAACTGGCGATCGTTAGTAATATTTGTAGTAATGAATTATAATCTATATTACTAATTTATTTTCGGTTAGTTAAAGCTAAGTAAAAAGCAATTTTTTAATATTTTCTTACTGGTTATTAGTTTTTCTCTAGCATGACAAAATCAAAAATATCCATGCCTGTTATTTTTCCAGCAAATGATTGTATTCAAAACAATAAAGAAGTAAGTTATCATTTTGACAAGCGAGAATCAAAACAATTTATAGCAACAGAGCCGACCAAAATTATTAGTTTTTCTCAAAAAATTCCTGTGGTCGATCCCCTGGCTTTTTTACAGCAATTTTCTCAAGCAAATTCTCTTCATTTCTATTGGGAAAATCCATCAAAGCAAGAAGCAATTGCTGCGTGCGGAGTAACTCAAAAATTAACTACAGAATCAAGCGATCGATTTACCATTGCTCGAAAATCTATTAAAACTTATTTTAGTAAAATCATCAGAAAAGGTGATGCTAATCTGATGGGAAGTGAACCCAATATTTTTTGTAGTTTTACTTTTTTTACAGAATGTAATAAGAGTTACTCTACTTTTCCCGCAGCCACAATTTTTTTGCCTAGATTTCAAGTAGTAAGAAAAAATAAAAATTGTATTTTTATAGTAAATATTCCCGTCAATGAAAATGACGATATTGAAGATTTAACCAAAGAAATAAACCAAAAAACAAATAGCGTTAACTGGTCACACTACGAAACAATTGAATCGGATAAAACTTTAGAAAACAGAGCAGAAAACAATCATAATAATTCAGCAAAAGACAACTCAGAATATTTCAAATCTGTAGTTACTTCAGCCTTAAACTCAATAACTATAGATGAATTAAGCAAGATAGTCATTGCTCATACTACCGATGTCCGCTCGCCAGTTCCTTTTCATTTAATCGAATCTCTTGATAATTTACGGCAACGTCATCCAGATTGTTACATTTTTTCTACTAGCAATGGTAAAGGTCAAAATTTTATTGGAGCTAGTCCCGAACGTTTAATTAGTATTCAAAATAGACAATTAGTTACCGATGCCTTAGCTGGTTCTGCACCTAGAGGAAAAACAACAGCAGAAGATGCACAACTTGCTAATTTATTACTTAAAAGTAGGAAAGAAAAACGAGAGCATCAAGCAGTTAGTGATTTTTTAATTAATCGACTCCGTCAACTCAATTTAAAACCCCAACAACTACCACTCCAATTACTACAATTATCGAATATTCAGCATTTATGGACACCAATTTATGCTCATTTGCCCAATAATATCGATCCTCTAGAAATTGTGGCTCATTTACATCCTACTCCTGCGGTTGCTGGTGTACCTACAGAAACTGCTTGCGAGCAGATTCGCTGTTACGAAAAATTCGATCGCTCTTTATATGCTGCTCCTTTAGGTTGGGTAGATTCTCAGGGGAATTGCGAATTCGTAGTCGGTATTCGTTCTGCTTTAATTGATGGCGATCGCGCTAGATTATATGCTGGAGCGGGGATTGTTTCTGGGTCTAATCCCGATAAAGAATTTGCTGAAATTCAACTCAAATTACAATCTTTACTCAAAGCATTGGTATAAATGATTGACTTTCGCAATCCTAATACTTTGTGGGGATCGATTTTAGTTGAAACTTTTTACCGTTTAGGCTTAACTACAGCAATTATTTGTCCTGGTTCTCGGTCTACACCTTTAACTGTAGCCTTTGCCCAACATCGGCAAATTGAAACGATTCCTATTCTCGATGAACGTTCTGCTGCTTTTTTTGCTTTGGGTGTAGGCAAAAGATTAGGCAAACCAGCAGTGTTAGTCTGTACTTCTGGCACGGCAGGAGCAAATTTTTATCCCGCCGTCATCGAAGCTAAAGAAAGTCGTGTCCCCCTCATCGTTTTAACTGCCGATCGCCCACCTCAATTGCGTCATTGTCATGCAGGGCAAACTATCGATCAACTTAAACTTTATGGAAACTATCCCAACTGGCAAGCAGAATTAGCTCTACCAGCAGCAGATCTAGATAGTTTGTGCTATTTAAGGCAAAATATTATTCATGCCTGGGAAAAAGCTCTCTATCCTATCAGAGGCGTAGTCCATCTCAATCTACCTTTCTGCAAACCCCTTGCTCCTATTACCCAACCAGAATTAGCTAGTTTTAAAACCGAATTTTCCGCAAAAGAATTTTTTACAAATATACCTACCAATACCTACTCTTTAATCCCTACTTGTAAAGGCGAACAGCCCT
Organism: Xenococcaceae cyanobacterium; assembly: GCA_051439545.1. Classification (GTDB taxonomy): domain Bacteria; phylum Cyanobacteriota; class Cyanobacteriia; order Cyanobacteriales; family Xenococcaceae; genus JASJDJ01. The sequence goes on from JBFRWK010000114.1 coordinate 7,815, forward strand.
TCGGGTTCGACAGTTTGCTTATGTCGGTGAAACCGCCCACCGCAACTGTCTCACCGTTCGCCCCTAACTACTCCCTACATCCTACTCTCCAACAATGGCGATCGCACTTCAAAGGAATTATTATTGCAGGATTAGCTCAACCAGACGAACCAGCTAAATATTGTCGGGCGATCGCCAATCTTTGCAAAACTTTACAATTCCCCGTCTTAGCAGAAGCTCTTTCTCCTGTCAGAAATTATGCTGCTGTTAATCCTTATTTAATTTCCACCTATGATTTAATTTTGCGTAACATCTCCTTAGCGGATAAGTTAACGCCAGAAATAGTCATTCAAATTGGTGAATTACCCACTAGTAAAGAGTTACGCTTGTGGCTGAGTAAAATACAAGTGCAACGCTGGATTATCGAACCGACAGCAGAAAATTTCGATCCCCTTCATGGCAAGACAATTCATCTGCGAACCTCTGTAGAAGAATTATCCGCTCATTTATCGACAGAAATACCCGTAAATAATTTAGCAACTAGCTATTTAAAACAGTGGTTAGAAAGGGAAAATATGGTTCGGCGAAATGTCTGTCAAACCATGGAATCTCTATCATTTTTACCTGAAGCCAAAATAGCTTGGTTATTATCTCGGTGTTTACCACCCAAAACACCATTATTTATTGCTAATAGTATGTCTGTCAGAAATGTCGAGTTTTTTTGGCAACCCAATGATAATCAAGTTATTCCCTATTTTAACCGTGGGGCTAACGGGATAGATGGAACATTGTCTACTGCTTTGGGAATAGCTCATCGACACCAGAGTGCAGTAATGTTGACGGGAGATTTAGCTTTACTCCATGACACCAATGGTTTTTTAGTCAGGAATCAATTTCAGGGACATCTGACTATTGTTTTGATTAATAACAATGGTGGCGGTATTTTTGAAATGTTACCCATTGCTCAATTCGATCCCCCTTTAGAAGAATATTTTGTTACGCCTCAGCCAATTGATTTTGCCAAATTATGCCCTACCTATGGCATCGAATATCAACAACTGCAACATTGGGAGCAGCTTAAACAATTAATTAATCCTTTACCACAGCAGGGAATTAGGCTCGTAGAATTAAAAAGCGATCGAAAAAGAGATGCTCATTGGTTACAAACTCACTTACCGAAATTTGCCGAAAATACACCATAAAACCTCAAACTTTCGGCTTCGATCGGCTTTATTTCTAAACTTAGATCGGAAAAACTGTTAAGCTAATCAATGTTTAAGGAATAGATGGAAGTACCTCATCAGGCGATCGAGGAATAATTATTGATTTATGGGAAGTGAAAGGATTACTTTACTATCCAGTCGAGAGATAGATAAAATGCGTCGTGCAGGGAGTTTAGCAGCAAAACTTTTAGACCATTTAGCACCTATGGTTAAACCAGGAGTAAGTACCCTGGAAATTAATGATGAAGCTGAAAAATGGACAAAAGCTCATGGTGCGATCAGTGCGCCTTTAGGCTATGGTCCTAAAGATAATCCTTTTCCTAAATCTCTTTGTACCAGTGTCAACGAAGTAATTTGTCATGGAATTCCTAATGCCAAACAAATTCTTCAAGAAGGAGATATTATCAATATTGATGTTACCCCAATCTTAGATGGTTATCATGGCGATACCTCTAGAACTTTCTTTGTGGGAACTCCTTCGGCTACTGCGAAAAAACTAGTAGAAGTAACAGAAGAATGTTTGCGTCGGGGGATCGCTGCGGTTAAACCAGGAAATAGAATTGGTGATATTGGGGCTGCAATTCAAGAATATGCAGAAGCTAATGGTTTTTCCGTAGTTAGAGATTTTGTGGGACATGGTGTCAGTCATATTTTTCATACTGCACCTCAAATTCCCCACTATGGCAAGGCAGGTAAAGGCCGAAAATTAAAACCAGGTATGGTCTTTACCATTGAACCCATGATTAATGAAGGAACTTGGGAAGCAGTAATTTTAGATGATGGTTGGACAGCCATCACCAAAGATGGCAAACTTTCTGCCCAATTCGAGCATACGATCGCTGTAACCAAAGAAGGGGTAAAAATTTTAACCTTACCCGATTAATACTAGGGGCGAACGGTTGTTTGCCCCTACAATTATATTTGTCCGATCCTTTTGCCTACGTGTTCCGAACGACGGACATTAAAACAACACCAGTCTTTTCGTTTCCACAAAGCAGCAACAGTCCAACCTTGCCCTTCTACCAGATCGGCGATCGCTTGTGCCTGCTCTAAGAGTACTCCACTTAAAATTGCCCAACTATCTTCATGGGTAATAAGATCGAACTCGGGAAATAAATCGATAATTGTCTCGGCCAAAATATTACAAATAATACCATCAAAAACTTCTTGCCCAGACTCAGCAATCAATTCTGTGGTACTACCTTCAGTAATAACCAAACGCTGGCGGTCAATTTGATTGAGTTGGCAATTGCTACGGCTAGCTTTCACTGCTAGAGGATCGGTATCTACTGCATAGACTTTTTTCGCTCCTAGTAAAACCGCTCCTAAAGAAAGGATCCCAGAACCACAGCCAATATCTGCGATAGTTTGATTAGCTGCATTTTCGTACAAACGCATTTCTAGAGATTCAAGACATAGTTGGGTTGTTGGATGAGTTCCTGTTCCAAAAGCCGTGCCTGGGTCTAGACGTAGTATAAGTCTTTCAGATTCTTTGGGTACTTCTAACCAAGCAGGATAGACCAAAAAGCGATCGCCTATTTCTTGGGGTTGCCAATATTGTTTCCAACTATTTGACCAATCTTCCTCATCAATAAGATGCCACTGAATTTGGGGAGAGGAAGCTTCCATCAAGACTGCATCTTGATGTAACCACAAAGATAAAGCTGCTAGATCGAGCAACTGAACCGAAATTTCGGGAATATAGGCTTTAATCAAAGGAAAATCCTCTTTGATTTGGGTAGCTGTCCCCGAACAACCAAACTTTTCTAGTCGCCAAAAAACAGATTCTTCTAGAACTGGCTCACAGAATATTACTATTTCCCACCAGCGATTAGACATTCCTTACTCCTAATGAAGAGTTAACCAGATGCTATGTTTACGACGAGAGCTTAACGGTATAAGCATCTCTAATGCCTGCAACTTTGGTAATTTCGTTTAAAATTCCTTCTGGGAGAGGGTCATCTAGACTAAGTACCATTACTGCATCACCACGCACAATTTTGCGCCCTACTTGCATACTCGCAATATTGACATTATAGCTACCCAATAATGACCCAATTTTACCGATAATGCCAGGCATATCTCTGTGAAGAGTAAACAACATATAGTCGCTGGGGGGAACATTAATAGGAAATTCATCGAGATCGGTAATTCTAATTTCTCCATCGCCTAACAATGCACCAGTAACAGAATGAGTCCCATTAGCTCCTTGAGCCTCTAAATGTAATGAACCGCCAGAGTAGTCGCGAATGGAAGTATCTTTAGTTTCAATGACGCGAATGCCTCGTTCTTTGGCTTCAATACTGGCATTAACATAATTTACTCTTTCTCTTAGAGCTTCAGATAATAATCCTTTTAATGCCCCGACAACAATGGGTTGGCTATTGTTACTCGCCAATTCTCCTTGTAAGCGAATGGTTAGTTGTTCTATTCTACCTCCAGTTACTTGAGCGACAATATTGCCTAGAGTTTCTGCCAACCTCAAATATGGTCTGAGCTTTTCCATCACATCGGGATTTAAACCAGGAATATTAACTGCCGATCTCGCTGGTAACCCCAAAAGCACATCACGAATTTGTTCGGCTACGTCCACTGCCACATTTACTTGTGCTTCTGCCGTAGATGCCCCTAAATGAGGTGTAAGCACTAAATTAGAACCGAGAGCAGTTAATGGAGATTCTCCGAGGGGTTCGTTGGCAAAAACATCGATAGCTGCACCAGCAATTTGACCAGAGGCGATCGCCTCCGCTAAAGCAGCCTCATCGATAATGCCACCACGAGCGCAGTTAATAATCCGAGTCGTTGGCTTCATTTTGGCTAGAGCTTCGGCATTAATTAGATTAGCGGTTTCTGGAGTTTTGGGAATATGGAGGGTGATATAGTCTGCTTCAGAAAATAATAATTCTAAATCGACTAAAGAGCAACCAAGTTGTTCCGCTCTTTCGGTAGAGATAAAAGGGTCATAAGCCAGTAGTTTCATCCCCATAGCTTTCGCTACCGTAGCCACATGAGAGCCAATTTTACCTAGACCGACTACACCTAAAGTCTTTTTGTAAACTTCTGTCCCCATAAAACGCTTACGTTCCCATTTTCCCTGTTTGATCGATTGATTAGCATCGGGAATTTGACGGGACAAAGCTAACATCATTGCCAAAGCGTGTTCGGCTGCTGCGATCGTATTTCCTTCAGGAGAATTAACTACCACGATCCCATGGCGAGTAGCAGCAGGAACATCGATATTATCTACCCCTACACCAGCACGTCCGATAATTTTTAGTTGAGTACCAGCTTCAATTACTTCTTTAGTTACTTTAGTTCCAGAGCGAAGCATCAAAGCATCGTATTCGGGAATAATTTTAACTAATTCTTCTGGTGGTAGACCTGTTTTAACATCTACCTCAGCTACTTGAGAGAGGACATCAATCCCAGTTTGGTCGATCGAATCAGATACAAGAACCTTTGCCATAATCATTAGGTAATTTAATCGCTTGGTTTAGTTATTATATTTTTGCTCTTTGGAGTTAGGACAAATACCAAATCAAACAATATTAGTCTCAAATCCTCAGCGAGAAACCTTCGCCCTCTGCGAATATCTCTAACTAGAGCAATCAGCTACTTTGTTTTAATGGTATTAAGGATTTAGTTTGTAATGCCAAATAATTCCAATCTTCTTCCAGATTGCGAAAATAATTATCCGCAGTAGCCTATTGTAATGGCAAAGGTGGCGATTAAAAATTTAATTAGCAAAAATATGTTTAATTTCTCTGTAGCGTTTCGAGCGACATTATTTTGCTAATACCAAAGAATACTAGTTTTTTTGAGCATGAAGATAAAAATTTAACTAAATTAACGCTCGAGCTAAACTATCTACGCTCGAGTCTAATTCCGAGTATTAATGATAATCTCAGACTCAGAACTAGACTAAAATTTTGGGACATTTAACTAATGAAGGGAATAAGAATGTTGCGAGCGAGGGAACTAATCCGAATTGACTCTAGCTGCAATATTCATCGGTCTTAGCTTAATAAGCACCTTTTCTGGTTAAAACAACCCTAATAGTCTGCCCAATTAAGTAAATATCGTAAAAACGCGACCATTTCTGTTGATAATCCAAATCCATACTGACTATTTGTTCAAAATCTGTGATTCTAGAGCGACCTCTCACTTGCCATTCTCCAGTTAGACCAGGTTTTACTCGAAGACGCTGAAAATGATGTTGGTCATATCGAGCAACTTCCTCGACAGTAGGAGGACGAGTTCCAACTAAGCTCATATCTCCTTTGAGAACATTCCAAAATTGAGGAAACTCATCTAAACTAGTTTTACGTAAGAAACTACCGATGCGGGTAATCCGAGGGTCTTTATCATTCTTAAAAATATGACCTTTTGCTTGATTTTCTACTAAATGCTGTTTTTTATCCGCATCCACAATCATCGAGCGAAATTTCCAAATACGAAATGGCTTACCATTAAGACCACAACGAACTTGGTTGTATAAAATAGGGCCGGGACTATCTAGCTGCATAATTATACCGATAGGAATCGCTATGATAACTGTAATAGCTAGACCAAATAAAGCACCAATAATATCAATTAAGCGTTTGGTTTTACTTGCCACAGAAGGATGAACCTGCCATTTTTGGTCGATAGTCATAACCTGACTAGTCATCATTTTAGTATCAGAAAAAAAAGTCATAAACTGTATTTTTATTTATAGAGATTTATTGAGGTTATTTACCTTACGTTGCCAAAAAACTATTTATACATGAGTAATTTTACGCAATGGTCGTCGATATTAAATAGTACTACAAGCAGACTTTATAAAATCTTTAATCAGAACAATAAGGATATAAAGTTTTTGTGTTCTGATTAATACTTCTGTTCCTGGGCTAACTAAATAAAATAAATCGATTTCGTTTCCCGCTCTCTAAACTTTGAGCTATTTACTATGGGAAAAAGAAACAAGATTGAATACTAATGTTAAAAAGGAGATATTATTTCTACTTAATATTTGGTTATGGCAGAGCAACTTATCCAAAACGAGCAAATTACTGACATTGAGCAAATAATAGAATCAGTTCCTTTTTTCAAAGGATTACCCGCAGAAGCGTTGCAAAAAGCAATAAGTCATTTCGTGACTTTAGCTCATCCAGCCAATCAAATACTTTTACTCGAAAATGACTGGGGAGGGTCTGTATACTTCATTATTGAAGGCTGGGTCAAAATTAGAACTTATAATTTAGACGGTAAAGAAGTGACCCTCAATATTATTGGTAAAGGAGAAATTTTTGGAGAAATGGCTGCTTTAGATAAGATGCCTCGCTCTACAGATGCTATTACTCTAACTGATACTCAAATTGGTCGGATACCATCCCAAGATTTTGTCGATTTGATTACTATAGAACCATTAGCAGGAATGCGATTAGCTCAATTAATGGCAAAAAGATTACGCCAGGTAAATCGTCGTTTACAATTACGGGAAGCAAGTAGTACTTCTCGTGTAGCAGATGCCATTCTTTTTTTAATTGAAGGGCAAGGGAAACAAGGCGAAAAAGGTACGGAAATTCCCAATTTACCTCATCGGGAAATTAGCAGTCTCAGTGGACTGGCTAGAGAAACTGTTACTAGGGTATTAACTAAATTAGAAAAAAAAGGACTAATTAAAAGAGATGCTAATTTACTACATATTCCTGATGTATTAGCTTTAGAGAATACAATCACTTAATTGGCTTAGTCTAAGCTAACTATTTTTACTGCAAAAATATTGCCTTATGTCCATTGACGACAAACAAGATAAATTACCTGCCTCAGTTGCTGATTCTATGACAGAAGAGACTAATTGGATTGATGAAGATGATTTGGAAGTAACTTCAGCCGACAAAACGATTACTCTCAAGCAGGATTCTCGGCAATCCATACCCAGAAAAACCGATACTGTCGTATTAGTAGAAACTGCTTTTTTAGCTAGTACGGCTAGTTTAATTTGGTTGATCGATTATTACTTTCCTTTAGGGCCAGTACTCAAGATTTTTTTCCCGATTCCTATTGCTTTAGTTTATCTCAGACGGGGACTGCGTGCTTCTTGGATGTCCGCATTAGTATCTGGACTACTTTTATCTGTACTAATGGGGCCTACTCGTAGTATTGTTTTTTTAATGCCTTATGGTTTTATGGGCGTTCAATTAGGTACTTTTTGGCGTAGACGGGTTAATTGGGAATTTTCGATCGCCGTGGGTACGATAATCGGAACTTTAGGCTTATTTTTCCGCTTTTGGCTATTTTCTCTGCTTTTAGGTGAAGACCTTTGGGTTTATGTAATTACACAAATTACGGAATTTACCGATTGGATTTTTATTCAGCTAGGTTTACTCACTCAACCTAGTTTTGTTTTAATCCAGATCTTAGCGGTGCTGATGATTCTGATTAATAATTTAGTCTATTTGTTTGCCGTTCATTTAGTGGCTTTAATTCTTTTAGACCGTCTGGGTAATCCGATTTCTCGTCCGCCTCATTGGGTACAAGTATTATTGGATAATTGAGATGATTCGAGTTTATACTCAATTGAGTTCGGGGCATAGATGGCTGGAGCGATATCAAGGTTGCTCTCCTGTTTTTGCTTGTATTTTGGGATTTACGGCTACGGGTTTACTTCCTGGAATTTCCGCAGCAGGAGCTACTCCCCAAGATCGAGAGTATACAGCGATCGCCGATGCGGAATTTTTATATTACGGAGCGCAAGCAAATCCAAAACATCCTTTGCCTATACTCAAAGCTGGTGCTTCTCCCGTATTTATCTCCCGTGCGGTGACAGAATCTTTAGCCATACCCGTACATATCTTTAATGCTGGTTTGTTACATCAGCCTACTGTACCGACACTCGATTTAGGTGGTGTTGCTGCTCGATGTCTGACTAGTGGTCGAGCTTTACCTTACTCGATAGTAGAACATTTATTCGCTCGCGGTTTGGCATGGGGAGAAAAGCTAGCAAAAACCCAAAACTATCTAATTATTAGTGAATGTGTTGTTGGTGGTACAACCACTGCTTTAGCTATTTTGACTGGCTTAGGTATAGAAGCCATGGGTAAAGTTAATAGTAGCCATCCTCAATGCAATCATATCCAGAAATGGTCAGTTGTTAAAACAGGTTTACAACAAGCTGGACTGTTTTCTGGGGGAGAAAAGATTAATCCTTTTACTTTAGTAGCAGCAGTAGGCGATCCCATGCAAATTGTCGCTGCAGGAATGGCGATCGCTGCTAGTAAAACTACTGGTGTAATGTTAGCAGGTGGAACGCAGATGTTGGCAGTATACAGTCTGATTGAGGCAATCATTAATTATTTTGCTTTCCCTGCTAAATTAGAAAGAATTGTGGTGGGTACTACTTCTTGGGTAGCAGAAGACCGAACAGGAGATACAATTGGGTTAGCCAAAATCATAGATACAGTCTCTCTTTTAGGAGCAAAACTTAATTTTGCCCATTCTCATTATCCTAGTTTCCGTGCTTACGAACAGGGATATGTTAAAGAAGGAGTCGGTGCAGGTGCCTGCGCTATTGCTGCTAATTTAGAACAAAGCTGGACTCCCAAACAACTGTTACTAGCTGTAGAAACACTTTTTTCTCGTTATTCCTATCTAAGATTTAATTCGGCAAGCTAATAATTGCTCTTCCAAAGCAGCAATTCGATTATAAGCTGCGGTAAGTTGGGCTGTTAGTCTACGAATTTGAATATCTGGAGATAAGTCTTGCTCTTTGGTAGCATTGATACTGCCATGCTCATTGTCATCATCGACTAAAATGTCTTTGTGAGTCAGAGAATTATTTCTTTCTTGATAACGAGAAGAGGAGTGAGATCTCAAATGAGAACCAACGGATAATGAATATTCTGAATCTCCTATGCTTTGTTCTTTATCTGCTTTTAACGCATTTACCTGCAAGCTAATTCTTTCGATTAACTGATGCAGTTGATCGACTTTTTGATTTAATGTGCCAATTTGAGTTTGTAATGGATTCATAAGTTTAGTAAAGTTTTGGTTGACCTTTGTTCTTATGCTAGAAGCTCTAGACAAAAATACTGTACTATTCCTGATTCATTTAACAATTCCTCTCATAGTTTTAGTGGGATAGTTTTCAATCGTCAAAAATAATTTCAATAAAAATTAATAACCTCTAAAAATCAAATTGAGTTTTCGCTAAAAAATAAGATTAAAACTAGTAAAATCCCTCGAAAACTAACTAAAATTTTAAAACTTTAGCTTTTATTTTTAATGTTAAATATGTTAAACCGTCGTTCATTTTTGCTCATCAGTACTGTAGCTTTAACTACAGGACAATTGCTTTCTGGTTGTAGCGATCGACAAACAAGCTTAAAAGTCCTGCTCTTACAGGGTTCAATTCCGCCTCAATTACTGAGTGATTTTCGTAAAACTTTGACTAGACAAATAAGCCTTGATTTTGAGCCTCAAAGTCGATTGAGTAAATTGTTTACCATACTTAAAAATTGGCAGCAGCAAAAAAAACAAAATAACGAAGCAAATGCTTTCCTCAATCTCTTTAACACAATAGAGATGAATGCCGACTTATTAACCCTAGGGGATTATTGGTTAGCTAGTGCAATTAAACAAGGATTAATTCAGCCTTTAGCTCCCGATAAATTAACTAATTGGGAAAAATTACCTTCTGCTTGGCAAAAATTAGTCAGCAGAAATACAGAAGGACAAATTGACATCCAGGGTAAAATCTATGGTGCGCCCTACCGTTGGGGTAATACAATTATTGCCTATCGTAGTGATAAGTTTAAACCTTTGGGTTGGACACCAACAGATTGGTCAGATTTATGGCGTGGGGAATTACAAGGCAATATTTCCCTTTTAAATGAACCGAGAGAGGTAATCGGCTTAACCCTCAAAAAGCTAGGTTATTCTTACAATACTCAAGATTTAACTCAAATCCCTAATCTACAATCCGAACTAGAAGCATTACACAAACAAGTTAAGTTTTACAGTTCTGATAACTACTTACAGCCCCTAATTTTGGGGGATACTTGGTTAGCTGTAGGTTGGTCTACAGATATCTTACCCTTACTCAAACGCTATCCTAATATTAAAATTGTCGTACCTCAGTCGGGGACTTCTCTTTGGGCAGATTTGTGGGTAAAACCGAACTATTCACCTACAGGTATTGAGGCAGAAAATTTAGCCGTAGGCGATCGCTGGATCGATTTTTGTTGGCAACCCAAAGCAGCAAATCAAATATCTCTGTTTACTAACGCCATTTCCCCAGTTTTAGCAGGCGATCGAGCAGTCGATTTACCCAAAAATTTGCAAAATAACCCTTTTATCCAGGAAAGCTTGGCAGTTTTGCCTAAAAGTAATTTTCTTCATCCCCTTACTGCCGATCTAGAACAAGAGTATCTAGCTTTATGGCAAGAGATGCGGGTTGAGGGTTAATTTTTATTACTATTCCCTCGATCGCCATCGGGCATATAATCGTTGTACTTGTCTCGATCGTAATAGTAGAGAGTGCGAATCGGATAAGGAATACTAATATCTGCTTCATCGAGAGCTTTTTTAATGGCAATAATTGCTCTAGTTTGAACATGGCGGACTTCTTTCTGTTTTGGATCGCTCCAGTAACGGACAACAAAGTCGATCGAGCTATCGCCAAAATTGACTAAATCGATTTCTGGGCTAGGATTATCTATTACCCCTTCTACTCTTCTAATTGTCCGATTCAAAATATCCGCAGCTTCGGATAATGGCGTATTATAGTCAACGCCGACACCTAAGTCGGTACGTCGAGAGTCATAAGCAGTGTTTACTTTAACTGCATTGGTAAATACGGTAGAGTTAGGTAAAAGTACTTTTTCGCCCTGGTAGGTACGAATTTGAGTGGTCCGAATGCTTATATTTTCAATTTTGCCTTGATAATCATTGATTTCTACTTCATCCCCAATACGAAATGGTTCTTCGACTAACAAAATGATACCTGCCAAAAAGTTTTTGACAATATCCTGAAAAGCAAAACCAATAGCAACAGAACCAATCCCCAAAGTAGCAATAATATCACCTAAATCTAAGCCAGGAAAGGCTACTACGGCAGCAAAAAGTATTCCTACCACCCAAGTAGCAACATAGATGGTTTTTTTGAGGAGTATCTTTAAAGATTGACTGCGTAGTGCCTCTCCAGCTTTACTAGCAATTTTTTGAGTAAATTGGGCAAAATAACGAGTTAAAAATAAAATGATGATGCCACTGAGTAAACCTGGCAAATTTTTAACAGAAGTACCCAGAAGCTCTTGTAAGCTCGTTAAGATGGTCTGTAAAATTTCACTCATATTCTATTTTCAAGATAGGTTTATAGATCCCTTAAGTTAAACTCCAGCGTGACCCAAGGCTAAACCAGTAACTAACATTCCTAAAACTAAGAAAGGTTGTGCGCTGGCTTGATATTTAACATCATTTTCGAGAGGATCCCGTAAAAAATACATATCTTGAAACACAATTTGGGGAATTACCAACAACATCACAATGGTGGCGTAAAGATTTTGGTGAATGCTAACTAAATAACCAGCAATTCCGATTTGAAAAACATCGATCGCGATGACGCAAATCCAAGCTGCGGTAGTTACTCCGAACATAACTGGTAATGATTTTAACCCCAAAGTGCGATCGCCTTCTACACTCTTAAAGTCATTGACTACAGCAATCCCCAATCCCGCAAAGCTATAAATTAGAGTCAGAATTACGATAGTCGGGTTCAATTCTCCAAATAAAGCATGACCAGCCCACCAAGGTAAAGCAATGTAACTAGAACCGAGGGCATAATTACCCAGCCAGCCGTTTTGTTTTAGTTTTAAAGGAGGCGCAGAATAAATATAAGCTAAAAATGCCCCACCCAAAGTCAGACAAAGCATAACGGGAAAGTCATGTCCTGCCCAAAGATCTAGCAGATAAGACAAGCCCAGACCTGCAAAGAGTAAAATTAGGATTTGGGCGATTACTTGAGGTACGGATATTGCCCCAGAAGGAATTGGGCGATAAGGCTCATTGATTGCATCTATTTCGCGATCGTAAAAATCATTAAGAGTTTGAGTGTAACCTGCCATTAAAGGGCCAGATAGAAGCATACAGGCTGCTGCTATCAAAAAATTTTCTCCAGACCAAGTGTAAGCACCAGAAGAAGCTGCACCACAGACTACTCCCCAAATTAAAGGAATCCAAGTGATGGGTTTCATCAACTGCAACCTAATTTTCCAGATGGATTTTTCTCCATCGGCTGCCCCCTTCATTCCCAGTAATTGACGGGCTTTAGAACCTTTTTTACCTTCTTGATTTTCTCTAGTTGAATTAGTTTGACCAGAAGTAGAAGAGTCAGACATGATTTACTTTTTGACAAATTTTAAATTTTTGATTGATTAAAGAGCTAATAACTAAAAGCTATTAAATTATCCTATACTGACTTCGAGATAACCATTCTGGAATTTCGCCCCTGTTACAGGGCGACCACTCCAAGCAGAGGGTAAATTAATATTGCGCCGTTGATTTCCCGCTTCGATCGTAATTTCTGGCCCGTATTGAGTCAGTTTAACCTCCTGTTTGGTAAAACCAGGTAAAAATATTTTTATTTTCTTATTATCTAGATCGATCGTAGTGGGACTAGGAACATCCTCAGTATCGCGAAAACGAGGTAGGCTATCTATTAATGGTTGCCATTCAGTTTTATCGATGGTGGGAAGAGGGGTAATATTTAAAGGAGCAAATTCATTAGTTAAAGATTCGGTAGTTTCTGCCTGATTTAACAAAACACCGCCTACAGTCATGCCTATTTGTTGTGCGCTACCCCAAAGATATTTCGCAGTAGCTACGGCATCAGCTTGAGGTGTAGTTACCAGATAGGCAATTACTCTTTGAGGGTTACTCAATGCTGCCCTACCCTCTTCTAACATTTGAGTTGCTTGATTTGTTTGTTCGGGAGCAAAATTATCTGGTGTCCAAGATACATTGAGGATAGCACTAGTAACGGGTTGGACAAATGGAGAAAGGGCTTTAACGATATCTGATTCGACAAAGATCCCCCGAAAACGACGAATATACCAACTGAGTATTTCTGGCATACCCATCATTCTGAGGGTGTTAATATTACCAGAACCATCATAAATAATTACATCATAGAGATTGCTTTTATCGTATTCCCGAATAGCATTAAGAGCTAAAGCTTCATCCATACCTGGGAGTATGCCCAACTCTTGACCGTAAACATCTTTGAGTATAGGCGATCGCAAATATTTTGCTTCTAGTTTCTTGGCTTCTGTCCAATTTTGCTCTAATAAAGTAGTTGCCTGTACTTGCATCACCGATAGGTTGGCTGCAATTTCTTGAGGTTCTGGTTGAGGCGTAAGTCCCAAATGCATACCAAAAGCGGGACTGGGATCTTGTCCCACCAAGAGTACTCTTTCCCCAAGGCTAGCAAATTTTTTGGCAGTCGCGATCGCTGCTGTAGTCCGACCTACACCGCCTTTACCTAAATATGTAATGATTAGGGACATAATTTATTTATTCCTCTTGTTTGTCTCCGCTTGCCTATTATTTTCTTTAAACTACCCTACTGGTTGAAGTTCATCTTCAAAAAACCAGGTTGCTGTTTTATCATCAAACTGAACCACAACACCAACTCCACTACCATCAGTCATTTTATATTCGCGAATTGTGCCAACTTTGCCTAATTTGCCAGCAACATTTCCATTAACACGGTCTCTGATCCGTTTGACTTTAACTTTTTGCCCGATTTCCATTCTGTGCTTTATTCCAATCGAATTAATCATCTCACAGTTTAAAACAAAAGCAGGTCTAGTCGAAACCCTATATTCTGAGAATAAGTTAATTAGTATTATTATTCGCTCGAACTAGATCGAGTCTGCTGCCAATTTGGTTGTCTTGCTTGAGTAGGATAAAATTAACACGCTTCAGTTAAAAGTTTTAGATTACGAACTAGCTTGATTTTATGGTCGCTCCTACTACCAATAATTACCGTTCTATCCAATTACAATGGTACTGGGATTTATTTTATGTTTTAGTCAGACGCAATTTAAAAAAAAGATATCGCGGTTCATTTCTGGGGATATATTGGTCTTTGCTCAATCCTCTGATTATGACAGGATTATATACAGCAATTTTAGGTTCTGCGTTTTCCAGCTATTACAACAACTCAATTCTTAATTATGTTTTGGCTGCTTTTACTGGCTTAGTTGTCATCAACTTTTTCGCTTCTTCTACTACTCAAGCTTTGAGTAGTGTTGTCGAAAACGGAGCGATAGTTAATAAAATCAGTCTACCTCTATTTATTTTTCCTGCCTCTAGTATTGGGGCAAATATCTTTCAGTTACTTTTAGGTGTTTTTCCCCTGCTAGCGATCGTTACTGCTATTTTGTCCCAAAATCTTATCAATATAGTTGCTTTAACTTTACCTCTTTTAGCACTAATTTTAGTTTGCTTGGGGATGGGATTAATTATGAGCGCGCTTTATGTTTTTTTCCGCGATTTACCCTATTTTTATGAGCTTTTTACCTTTTTATTGTGGATTAGTTCTCCTATTTTTTATCCTCCCGATATAGTCCCAGAAACAGTCCGCGATTTTTTAGTTCTCAATCCATTATTACCAATTATAGAAAGTATTAGACAAATTTCTTTGTCGGGAGAACTTCCTGCGGTTAATCTAATTTTTCATGCTTTAATTAGTGGCTTAATTATTTTAACTTTAGGTTGGGTAACTTTTCGCTTTTGGCAAAATAAATTTATGGATTTACTCTAATTTTCATGAATAACGAAGTTATTAGATTAGATAATGTTTCTTTGTGGCGCAGAACTCAAGAAGAATTTTCCTACGATCTCAAAAAAACTATTCTTTCTTTTGTGGAAGGTAAATATCGTAAACCAGCAACTAAATTAGTTTTAGAAAATATCGATATAGTAATTAAATCTGGTGAAAAAATCGGCATTATTGGGCTAAATGGTTCTGGTAAATCTACTTTACTCAAATTGATTTCTGGGATCCTCAAGCCAACCCTTGGTACGGTAAAAGTTAAAGGAAATATTGCGCCTTTAATTGAATTAGGAGCGGGTTTCGATGGAGAACTTTCTGTAATAGATAATATTATTCTTTACGGCGTAATGCTAGGTTTTACTCGTCAAGAGATGCAAACTAGAGCGCAATCTATTTTAAAATTTGCCGAATTAGAAGATTACGGATTAGTTCCCGTCAAAAGTTTATCTTCGGGTATGGCTGCTAGATTGGGATTTGCGATCGCGACAGATGTCGAACCAGATATCTTGATCTTAGATGAAGTTTTAGCCGTAGGCGATGAAAGTTTTAAAAATAAATGTCAAAAAAGAATGAATAATTTTTGGCAGGAACATATCACTATTTTAGTAGTATCTCATTCGATGGAATTAATCAAACAATCTTGCAATAAAGTTATTTGGATGGAAAAAGGTAAGATTAAATTAATAGGTAAAGCGCAAGAAGTTATTGATGCTTATTTGAATAGTATTAGATAGTTAAAATATCTATAGTTTTATTTGTGGTGATGCAAAGAGAAGGATGATGCTATGACTGAACTATTAGAAAGAGCGATCGCTGAACTGAAAAAACTTCCAGATAAACAACAGAATGAAGTTGCCATGATGATTTTAAAGCAAATTCAGCAAGAACAGCACAAGCTTCCTCAAGATAGATTATCTTCTCTATGGCAGAAAATAGATGAATTGGGTACAGACGAAGATGAACCTACTATGGCAGAAATTACCACAATGGTAAAAGAGGTAAGACAGATTTAAGTGTTCCTGTTGATGTCATTGTATCTGGTGATGAGGATTTACTAGTTTTGGGAGAGTTTTACAAGATTCCTATTGTGACCATAAAACAGTTTTTGCAGAATTATCAATTTGCAGATACCAATACAAACTAGAAACCCTGCACTTGAACAGTTATTTAAAATACTTGATTTTTAGTGCCAGCGATCGCCCTAACCTTCCAAGTCGTGGATGCTTGGTCGATCGCGATTAAACATTAAACTTAATTTCTGCTACTTTTATTTTTGGTTAACCTCTAATTATAACTTGGTATGTAAAGTTTTAGTCATAAACTTTACATTTTTAGTTTTAAGGGTATCCACTAAAAATATAATAGAAATATGGAGGTAGTGAAATCTAAAATTTAAATATCATGGTAAGTAGCAATCGTGTAGAAGGGAATTTAACTAGCAATGATTTTATTTTGGATAGTATTGGGGGAACTCCAATTCGTGCGGATGAATTCGAGCTAGATTTAACAGGTGCCGTAGGGCAAAATGTAACAATTAGTCTATCGAGTACAGATGATGGCTTCGATCCTTTTTTAGAAGTACTCGATCCTGTTACAGGGCAAATTCTAAAATTAGATGATAATGATGGCGGGGGAAATAATGCACAAATAAATAATGCAGATAATCTTACAGTACCTAATGATGGCAAACTGAGAATTCGGGTTACCAATGCTAACGCTAATCCTGCTTTAGCCGAAGAAAATCCTTACACCCTTGATGTTAGCGTTCCTACAGACAACATCGAGGTACAGTTGCAAGCTAAGGAGACTATATTTGGCGATCCTCAAACAGGCTCATCCACCACTGTAAATAGTCAACTTAATACTGACGACTTTAATTTTACTCGAACTGGTTTCATTACGAGGGCTGACGAATATCAAATAGAAACTACAGCTGCCGATCAAAATATAACTATTGGTCTAACTAGAGAAAGTGGCAGTAATGCAGATTACGATCCTTTTTTACAGGTAATCAATGCCGATACTGGTGTAATAGTTGCTGATTCGGATGATGATGGTGGCAATCTAAATGCTTTAATTTCTCCTGGACAACCCAGCGATGGTACAGGTTTGGACGATCCAGTAATTCCTAATCAACTGCAAATCTTAGCTAACGTTAACTATATCATTCGCGTAACTAGCTTTAATAATTTTCCTCAACCAAATCAAGCTCAAGCTGTAGACTACAAACTAGAAGTCAGCGTTCCTCAAGGCGAAGTTACAGTTAGCCCCAGAATAACTCCTGTCATACCAGACATTACGATTAGCGATGCTGCTATAGCAGAGGGCAATAACGGAGATACAACTTTTTCTTTTGATGTTCTTCTTTCCGAAGCAAGTGATATTCCAGTAACAGTAAACTATGCCACCAGTGACGATACCGCTATTGCTGGCAACGACTATACTGCTATTGCTAACGGTGAACTAACTTTTGAGCCAGGAGAGACAACTAAAACCATTGAGGTGCAAGCCACTGGAGATACTGATGCTGAAGCTGATGAAACCTTTTTCGTTAATTTGACTGCTGCAACTAACGCTCACATAACTGACGCTCAAGGAGTCGGTACTATTCAGGATGACGATACTACTGCACCAGAAATTTCCATCAATGATGTAAATATAGCAGAGGGCGACAACAGCATAAAAGACCTTGAGTTTAAAGTCAGTTTATCAAATGCTGGGCAGCAGCCAATAACAGTTGACTACACTACAGTAGATAACACAGCATTGGCTGGAAGTGACTACACTTCTACACAAGGTACGTTAACCATTGAGGCTGGAGCAACCGAAAAAACTATTGTCGTCCCTATAATTGGCGATACAAACGAAGAGCTTAAAGAAACTTTTTTTGTCGATCTTAGTAACCCTAGTAACGCCGTAATCAAAGATGGTCGCGGAGTTGGCACAATAGATAATGACGACGGTGATGATCCTACCGCTTTAGAGTTAACTGGAGGAAGAGCACAAATTGCCTATGTAGCCTACTATGGAAGACCTGCAGATGATGGGGGACTCAATTTTTGGAATGATGTTCTCACCGATAGTGGCATCAGTTACGCTCCGCGAGAAGGCGATCGCTTAACTGGGAATGAACAAGAAACTTACGATCGCATTGTCAATCAATTTGGTAATTCAGAAGAAGCCGATCGTCTTTTTGGCGATCTTAGTGACAGAGAAAAATTAAATCAGGTTTATCAATTTACTTTCAACCGTGATGGTGACGAAGGGGGATTAAACTTTTGGCAAGAACAGCTAGATTTAGGCAATGTTACTATAGCTACTTTTGCTATGGAAGTTGCATTAGGAGCACAAAATGAAGATATCACTATCCTCAATAACAAGATTGCTAGTGCCGATCTGTTTTCTGAAAGTATTGATACCGAAGCGGAAAGAAATGCTTATAGCGGTTCGACTGGGGAAATTTTTGGACGAGAATGGCTAGATGATTATGGTGATGCTATTAGTACTCAAGCTCAGGTAGATGCTGCTCTTGCCGATTTGGTTGATGGTTAAACCTGAAGAAGCGAAAGTCAATCTTTGAGCCTAATTTAAAAGACTACATTAATCAAATTAAAATAGCATACCCGAACCAAGCAATATTTTTAGATAAACCCGCGATCGCTTTATTATTAATTCTAGTACATTGAAAGCGGTAATCACCTAATCAGTAATGAAGCGATCGCTCTTTAATTTGCAACCTTTCCGTCTTACTTTATCAAAAACCCGATCATAATGGTAATAAGACTAAATTCAATACTCTATTATTCTTTAATTATCAATAGTAGACAAATTATTAAAAGATTGAAAGAAAATGGTTGGTATCAGGTTGGAACAACGGGAAGTCACCATCATTTTAAACATCCGAAAAAGAAAGGAAAGGTTACTGTTCCCCATCCCAAAAAAGATATTCCACTCAAAACCTTAATTAGTATTGAGAAACAGGCAGGAATTAAGTTGAGGTAGAAAATGAGATACTATATTGCTACCGTTCATAAAGATTGTGATAGTGAATATGGCGTTCAATTTTATGATTTTCCAGGTTGCATTACAGCAGGCGAAACCATAGAAGAGGCTCGAAAAATGGCAAATGAAGCATTAAAAGGTCATTTGGCTTGGATGATTGAAGATGGAGATAAAATTCCTACCCCTAGCTCTTTAGAAATCATTCTGAACGATCTCGATCATCAAGATGCGATCGCTTTTTTAGTTATTGAAATTGCGGATGACTTGAATGAGCGTAATTTTGAAGAGAGACCTCTTTTTCAAGTTTCAGGAAATTTTTGAGAAAATCAAGAGAAATTTAAAATCAAACTAGATTTTTCGATACAATCTCAGATAAAGAGTGCGAACCGTTTAGCACAAAAGTAGTCCTTAAAACTACGTGGTGCTAGCTAGGAAAAGAGACTTAAAAAAGTAACTAAGAAACTAATTACACTTAAGTCAACCGAACCTTGATAACTAAATATTCCGTGTAGGTGAGAGAACCTGTAACAAGGTGTTAAATATTAATAAAAACCTAAGAACTCAAGCCCTA
>JBFRWK010000115.1:0-2568 GCA_051439545.1 Xenococcaceae cyanobacterium
CCTATTTCCTCAAGCTAGATCAACACCTAAAAATTTGTCTAGAAGTTTGGCTCGCCAGACATAACGTAATAATAAACACCAAACTAAAGCTACCCAACTAATCACAACATAATCATAGGTACTTAGCAAAGATAGTTCAAAAAAATGACGTAGAGGGGGAACCACCAAAATAACTATATAAACTCCTAGTAAAGCTAAAGCAACAAAAGTATATCGCCAGTCACCACTGTAACTTTCTCCACCTACCCAATCTTTTGTTGGGGGCTTCAGAAAAGGCACTAACAATAGACCACATAAAATCATAATTGTTACTAAGGCACTACGAGGAACTGAAAGAAATTCATTAACTTGGTCAAGCTCAATAACTAACTCATTTCCCGAAAATTGTATTGCTAGATAAGTTAGATAAACCCCTAAAGCTACAAGAGTAAGAGTCAAAGTAGCAGGTAAAGTAAAATGAAGTAGAGAGCGCACCATACTACGTCGAGGTAATATTCCTGGTTTAGCCCATATCGGAATACAAAAAGTAGGAAACCCCACCGATATTAGAGTAACAACGGCACTATGTTTATTTAATAGTGGGAAAGTACCGCCGATAAATCCCCCAATAAATCCTGTAGCAAAAATCAGGAGACTGACACAGAATACCCTAATCATAAATAATTTTAATACATCTTGTATACCATTACGAATCCGTTGTCCTTCCAAAAAAGTATGAGGCAAAGAGGCAAAAGAATTTTTCAACAAGACAATATCCGCCACACTACGAGTCGCCTTACTACCACCTTCCATAGCGATCGCCAAATTAGCTTCTTTCAGAGATGGAACATCATTAACTCCATCTCCAATCATAGCGACATAATGACCTTGCTCCTTAAAACTACGGATGAGTTTAGCTTTTTGGTCAGGAGTAACACGACCAAAAATTGTCTTAGATGCTGCTGCTTGAATAAACTGAGCTTCATCCAGTTTTGCCAATTCAGAACCAGAGATAACTTGAAGTTCGGAGCCAAGTCCTGCTTGTAAAGCCAAAGTAGCTACAGTCTGAGGATTATCTCCAGAAATTACTTTGACTTCTATTCCAGCTTCCGAGAAACCCTCGATGGTTTCACGAGCTTCTGGTCTAAGTTCATCTTGAAAGCTAATAATTCCCAGAGGAAAAAGTTCTGTAGGTAATTGTGGTTGTTCTAAATCTTGGTTTAAGCTATTGATGTTAGGGTTATGAGCAAATAAAAGAACTCGTAATCCCTGTTTTGCTAATTCTTGAATTTGCTGAGTAACTTTCTTCGTGAGGGGTGTAACTTCAGCTAATATTTCAGGAGCGCCAAGAATGTATGTTCCAGATGGTAAATTTTCCTCTTGACTAGCAAAGGTCATACCACTCCATTTACGAGCCGAAGTAAAAGGAATTTCAAAAATTAGAGAACGTTGATTTCCTGAAAATAAAGTTTCTATAGCCTCAATAGTTTTATTTTTAGCAGTGGTACTAGCGGCATAATCAGCTAATAGACTCTGCAACTTGATTTGATCAAGCCCAATGGGATAAATATCTTGTAAAATAATACGGTTAGCCGTTAACGTCCCAGTTTTATCCAAGCATAAAATATCCACATTACTTAATGATTCAACGGCATTAGCCTGCTGAATTAGGACTTCCTGACCTACCATTTTAACTGCCCCCAGAGCATAAGCAAGAGTGATAGCCAAATAAAGACCACTCGGTACTAAACCAGCAATTACCGCAGCATATTGAACAGTATCGGCAAATGTATAAAATCCAAAGTACCAGTTAATAGTAACCAGTATCCAGAGAAAACAAGATAAGAGTAAAAATACTCTGATGACCAAGTTAATTTCTTGTTGAAGGGGGGTATAAATTTGGCGAAATGCTCTGGCACTAACTGTTAGTTGATACGCCAAACTTTCGGTTCCGACTTTTTGAGCTTCATAATAAGCATTACCACTAACACAGAAACTACCAGAATAAACTGGTTGACCTGCTTGTTTAGAAATTAGATCGGATTCCCCTGTTAGGAGTGATTCGTCTACTTCTATTTGGCCTTCTCCTACTACTTGTCCATCGACTACTATTTGATCTCCAGCATTAGCTACTAATATATCTCCTACCACTATCTGACTGGGATCAATATTTTGTTGTTTACTTTCTCGAATAACGGTAGCTAATGGTCTAGTTAAGAGGGCAATTTGATCTAATTTTTGTTTAGCCCATATTTCTTGGCAAACACTGACTATAACGCCACCTAAAATAACGACGACCACAAGAAAAGCATCGCCATAACGAGAAATAGAAATTAAAATCATACTAATGCTAAGGAAAACAGTATTGATAAAAGTAAATAAGTTTTCTTTTAATATCTGTCGGTAGGAACGACTTGTGTGTAGTTTGACATAATTTCCTCGACCCGCAGCACGAAGATTTACTACTTGGTCTTCTGTGAGACCGTGAATAATTGAGGTATTGTTAATATTTTGGCGATCGCTCATAATGTTTGGACTAATCCCATTTCTGTGTAACAATGCGCTTAATAATTCTCGCTTAAATCTTAA
>JBFRWK010000116.1:0-6738 GCA_051439545.1 Xenococcaceae cyanobacterium
ATGATTCAGAAGCTATGGGTAAACCACAAATTACTGTCAGACTTTCTCCATCCCTTCTCACCGAACTCAACCACTACGTTGAGAAAACTGGCACGTCGAAAACTGATGTGGTGGTTAGCGCGATCGCTAACTACCTCGGCTGTGCTGACAACGTACCTTTGAGTCAGCGGGTGGCTGAGTTGGAAGCCAAGGTAGAAGAGCTACGGGCTAAGGTAAAGAAATAGTTCTGTGAGAAGGTGAGGAGGTTTCGATGAGCGATCGCCAACGGTTAGCGGATTTAGAGGGACTCCTGGAGCTGCTCTACGAAAAACTAGGGGAGTTTGAACGGGAGCTGATTGTCACTGCCAGCATCCCTGCCAAGTTTGAACTGAAGCAGCGGATTAAACGAGAGATTCTCCCCAGCCTTCGCCGATACGAAGCGGAGTATTGGGAGCTTTACCCAAGAGAAGCAATCGTTATTTCCGACGCAGAAGCAGAAAGTCAACTGGCTCAAGTAGAACAGGCTATTGAATCGATTGAGCGCATTCCCGCTGCTGAGTATCCCCCGGAACTGCTTCCCCTCCTGCAAGACATCCGAGCTAAGTTGGAAGACTTAGATAAAGCAGCCTCAGCCAAATTGAAAGTAGCTCTGCCGCTGATTCCGGCGATCGCCTCTTACGAGCTGGAAATGGATACAGAGGGATTTATGTACAAAACGTGGAAGGCAATCAAGAAATTGGTTCGCAGATAGAAAATGTCATCTTCAAAGCGGGAACAAGCGTACCGAAACCTAGAAGAAGCTCTGAGTTACTGGCAAGAAAAACTTGCCTATTATAAACGTGAACTCTCAATAAGTGCTGGTGCAGCTCAAAGGTTCGAGCTGAAAAAGAGGATTGAGGAATGTAATCAAGAAATCGAGAAAATTAATCCGGAACTAAAATTCCTTAAGCAGCGCAATAAAACAGAACAGACGCTATTACATTGGGTCGAACATGAAGTTAAAAGTCGGCTTCATAGTTCTCTGCACAACCGAACCAGCATTCTTCTGGGCAAAGAAGAAGACCCAAGTAAAGTTAATCCTCCTTGGGCAATTGATGTCAAAATCGGTTCTCAGTCCTCTTCTCGACTAGCACCTAACATAACAATTACTGACATCTATGACCGAGAGGATATTAATGGCAGATTACTAATTCTGGGGGCACCTGGTTCGGGGAAAACTACAATGCTGCTGCAATTAGCTCAAGAACTTATTAATCGCGCTCAGTCGGATACAAAACAACCTATACCTGTCTTATTAAACTTATCCTCCTGGAAAGATGATAAGCAAAGTATAAAAGACTGGATTATTGCCGACCTAAAACTCAAATATGGTGTCCGTAAGGATATTGGTAAAAAATGGCTAGAAGAGGATGCGATCATTCCATTATTAGATGGCTTAGATGAAGTAGCTTCAGCCAGACAAAGACTGTGTGTTGAGAGGATTAATCAGTTTCTTCATCCTTCAGTTTGGTCGATTTCTCTAGTGGTCTGTAGTCGTACCGAAGAATTTCAACGCTTAGCCACACCACTTGAATTAAATGGAGCAATTATCCTACAACCTCTCAGTTCACAACAGATTCAAGACTATGTACTACGAACTGAGGGAGAAGTTCTCTGGAATAGTATTAAGGACGACCGGGATTTGATGAAGTTAGCTAAGACTCCATTATTTTTGAATATTCTGGTCATATCTTGGGAAGAAATCTCTTTTTCTCAATGGCAGCTTTTCTCCTCAAGAGAAGAACGTCTCAGTTATCTGTTTGATGCTTATATAAGGAGAATGTTTAACCGTCCCTATCAGGGGAAACAGCCTAGCCAAGAGAAAACGAGATACTGGCTAGAATGGCTTGCTATTCAATTAAAAAAAGAAAATAAAACCGAGTTTTTTATTGAAAAAATACAGCCTTATTGGTTAAATTTTAAGGCACAAAAATTTAGTTATGGATTGATTTTTGGGCTGATGTTGGGGCTGATTTATAATCTGACTAGCAGTCTAACATATGAGGTGATTGGAAAGCAAAACTTCATAGAGATATCACTGGTTGCAGGGATTCCAATTCCACTGATTTATGAGCTAATGGGAGGGCTAACAGGAAAGCTAATTTATGGGCTTATTGGAGGACTTATTGTCGGGCTTATCGGAGGTTTTGTAGTTAGTAAAATTGAAAATTTTTATCCCACACCTCTCTGGAAAAAAATCAAAAAAGGGCTGATAGGAGGAATGATAGGAGGGCTAATTTATGGGCTGATGGGAGTGCTGATTTATAGGCTGATGGGAGTGCTGATAGTTGGGTTAAGCGACTGGTTGTCCTGGTTGGGAGAGGGGGTGCTTTTCGGGTCTATTTTTGGTCTAACAATTAATAAAATTGAAACGGTAGAAACTCTGACTTTTTCTCTAAAAAAAAGCAGAGTAGGGCTGATTTATGGCCTGATTATTGGGCTGATAGTTGGGTTTATTTATGGGCTGATTTATGGTTTTGTTAGGATTTGGGGGATGGATATATATTGGCTGATTGGAGCGCTAATTTTTGAGCTGTTTGTTGGTCTGATGTATGGGCTGATAGGAGGAATGATTGGAGCGCTAATTTTTGGGCTAATCAAGGGAATATCTGGGGTTGAAATTGATCTCAAAAATATTCCCAATCAAGGAATTAAAGCAACCAGTAAAAACGCCATTAGATTGACGGCAATTTCTTTGATAATTTGGCTAGTTATATATTTCGTAATTCAGTATACTCAGACTTTGGATTTGGTAGGATTTTTGTTATTGATAACATATATATTAACTCTAACCATATTATTTAGCATTTATTCTTTAATTCAACACTGCAGCCTACGATTCGTTCTTTGGTTAAGCGGTTATGCTCCCTGGAACTATGCCCGTTGCTTAGACTACGCCACAGATAGGTTATTCCTTCAGAGAGTAGGCGGGGGATACCGTTTCATCCACAGACTGCTGCAAGAGCATTTCGCCCAGTTCTGGCAACCACAGATAGCAGAAGTTTGTGTTCCCGATTCTGACAAGCAAGTTAAACCTCAACAAATCAGAAAACGGCGGAGAAAAAAAGTCCATCCTTTATCCCGATTAGAGCTGTTTGTTATTTTCATCTTAACGGTTGCTGGATTCACAGTCTGGCAGTACTTTCACTTTCACAAGTTATCCCCTAAAGATGCTGAGGTCTTTTACAGCCGAGGATTAGTTTACTTCAATCTGGAGAACTACCAGCAGGCCATAGAAAACTTCAATCAGGCGATTCAGCTCAATTCCCAATATGCCGAGGCTTACTATAAATTAGCAGAGGCTTACCAGAACCGAGGATCAGATTACTTCTCGAAGTATGACTACCAGCAGGCAATACAAGAATATACTGAGGCAATACAAGAATATACTGAGGCGATTCAGCTCAATTCCCAATATGCCGAGGCTTACTACAGCCGGGGATTAGCTTACTACAGGCGGGGCAAGGTTTACTTAAGTTTAGCTTTTTTAGATCAGGAGAAGAACTATCAGGACTATCAGGTCATAAAAAAAGAAAACTTAGATCAGGAGAAGAACTACCAGCAGGCCATAGAAAACTTCAATCAGGCGATTCAGCTCAATCCCCAATATGCCGAGGCTTACTACAGCCGGGGCGAGGTTTATTTAGATCAGGGTAACTACCAGCAGGCTATAGAAAACTTAGATCAGGTGATTCACCTCAATCCTCAACATGACTACGCCTACTTTAATCGAGGAATCGCTTATTATAAAATACAAAATGATCAAAAAGCGATCGCTGATTTCACCCAAGTAATAAAAATCAAGCCTGACTCTGCTGATGCTTACGTCCAACTAGGAATTGTCTACCACAAACAGAAAAACTTTAACGCCGCACTGTCTAATTACAAACAGGGGCTCCTTGCTAAGGAGGCAAGAGATTTCGGAAATATTATTTTGGCCAACAGGAACATTGGTTTAATCAAATACGAAATAGGCTCCATAGATGAGGCAATTCAGAAATGGCAGGAAGTAATGGTAATGGCGCTTTGCTCTGAGTCCCAACTGGCACTGGCCGTAGCTTTTTATGTAAAAGGTGAGCAAGAAAAAGCTTTTCAGATGGCAGAAGCAGTGTTGAAGTTCGATAAACGCTTTGCTGATTTAGAGTTTCTCAAAAAAGCTCTCTGGGGCGAACGTTTATTAGCAGATGCAGAAAAACTTTTCTCGACACCGAGAATTCAAGGCTTTCTTTCTTCAGAACAGCCCTAGTTCAGTTCTAGATTAGTTTTATGAGAACAAGTCTGGCTTTGTTGCCAAAACTGGCGGGGGCTTTGTAGTATTAAAAATTTAGTTATACTACTAAAGTATAGCTTTCTCTCATGGATCAAAAGAACCTTTTTAAATGGATGCAATTTCACCTCACCAATCCTTGCTAACTTTCATCAAACAAGATTCTGATTTACCCCTTCACCCCCAACACCGACAAAATCTTCCTCACTGGTACTTTCTCCGCTTCCATCTTTTCTACCCGTGCCAACAGCCTTTTGGGAATATAACGAGACTTTTTGACAAGGCGATCGCCCTCCCGCCAAATCTCCCAATGATACCAATACTGCTTATACTCCTTCCCACTGCGTTTTATAGGTTTACAGTGAATTGAACCGCTACCCTCACCCTTTCTGCGTTGATTTTTACTAGGGGATTTAATTTTGCTAGGGTTTATTTCACAATTGTCGATCGCTTCATCATTGATTTTGACTTTTTCATCAACAGAAGTGTTAGAACTTTTGCTAGGGTTTATATTTTTCTCCCCTAGTAAATCCACAATCTCAGCAACAGAGAGCTTTTGATTTTCTGCGGATTGAATAATACCTAGCAATTTTTGAGGTATGTATTTAGTGCGTTTTTTGCCATTGAGCTTGTAGTGATAATAAGCCTGTTGGTACTCCTTACCATTTCTAATAACGGTGCGGTAATAAATAGACCCGCTTCCTTCTCCTTTTCTTCGCCGTGTCTGATTTTGACTCTTTGTACTAGGGGAAGAATTTTTGCTAGGGTTTTTGTCTAGTTGTCCGACACTTTTACTAAAGTCTGGATAAACAAATAACTTAAGATAAGCGATCGATTTATCTAGATGGGGAATGTAAACATCAAAGCGATCGCCTAAATCTTTTCTGATAACTCCTTTTAACTCAGGTCGATCTGGTTGTTTGATAAGACAAGGAATATCTGTTACGGGAATCTCCGTTTTAGCAGATTTATCCCCTAGTAAAAAGTCACAACCAAGCCACCCACAAATTCCGCAGCCTTCAGTTAACTTAATGGTTTGAGCCTTACAACTGGGACAAGTAGAGAACTCTTCTAAGAGCGATCGCTGCTTGTCCTGGTGTAACGGTTCTACCTGCGAGATATCTTGCCCTAATTCTTCCTGGGGTGTTGGTTGGCTCGGTGTAATCGTCTTGTTCGAGTATTGTTCTGTCAGACCCTCGAACCAGTTGGACGGAAAGCCCATCATTAGAGCGATCGCTGCTCTGCCTAACTGATAACCAGGTTGAATCAGCCCTTTGTCTTTGAACCATTTCTCGCATTTGGTCTGACCAGCAGGTCTGCTGGTAAAGCATTCGTTGCTCGTCAGGGTAGGAAATAATAAATACTCTGAGTCTTTGGTGTCCTGCCCCAAGCTCCTGCGCCGAGACTGTCTCAATTTCCCAACTGTATCCTGCCATATAGAGGCTGGCAAGAATAGTTCCCCCTCCTCGTCTGATAAATCCTTCAGGTTGTTCCATAATACAGAAGCGGGGTTCGGCTTCGAGTAATACTTCTTATCCCTCTCGCCAGAGTGAGGAAGCTGGATGTTTGAGTCCTGTTTTATTTCCTGCGTTACTCGTGCCTGTACACGGCCATCCCATTGTAATAAGGTCGAATTCTCCTTCTCTTGGGTGGTAGTCTCGGATATCGGAGTGGATGGGGAGATCTGGGAAGTTTGAGCGTAGTACTCGTTGGGCATCGGGGTTAATTTCCACAAACTTAGTTGTTCGTATTCCCCCAAGTTGTTAGGATGCTTTGGTAAATCCTCCGATTCATGAAAAGAGATCCAAGTGTCTGAGCATTCATGTTCCTTAATTTTTCTAGATTGTCTATTGTTAGGAGTATTCATGTTCTACTCCTCTGTTTTTGGTGGTAATTTAACGAAGTCAGAGGAGTCGCGGGAGCTTGAATCCCGCGAAGCTCTGACCGATATTATTTGACCCAACTCATCCGTTATTAGTTTGTAATCACTCCTCATCAACTGCGGGGTAATCTCTCGTCTGAGAATTGGCTCTTGAAGATAATTGTTAATCTCAGCAACAGACATTTGACTGATGTTAGTCTTCGGTTTCATTTTTGCCCTACTTTCCGCATCAACTTCAGCTTGAGACACCTTCGGCATTTGTTTGGTAAAACCTTTGAGATTCCGTACTCCTAACTTTTTAGTTAACAACTCACTCATGGTTAAAGACACTTCATCCGAATCGCCCGAAGGTGGTTGGGATTCTGTCTTTTCCCCTTCATCCATCCAGGGGTCGGGTGTAGGTGGTTCTGATAATTGGTTCGGTGAAGGTTCGACACTCTCTAACTGAGGATTTGTAGCTGATTTAATAGCAGCCCCAACAGCACTATTAACCGCCATAATCTTTTGACCAGCTTCTTCAGCTTCAGAGATAGTTGGCTCGATTCTTTCTATCGTCCATACGGGTGTATTC
>JBFRWK010000117.1:0-8740 GCA_051439545.1 Xenococcaceae cyanobacterium
CAACTTTTGCTGAAACTAAAGACAGCATTTTTAACAGGTATTTCCTATAATTTCTTTTGCTGGTTACAACAAAACAAGGAATTTTTTATTGCCCATAAAGCTGTGCGAGGATTTGTTTGGGGATAAATCCTACTCGTATTCAAGTAGAAGCACCTTGAGACTTTTTTTTGAGGTTTTTTTGGCGATCGATTTCCGAAAGTCGAGTTATAGGAAGGGAGGAATCTAATTTATTTTTTCAAGCAGATTCAGATAAAGGAGTCAAAGGGATTAATTCAATAGGTAGATTGTTCACATAGTTTAATTGGGAAGAGCCGAGATAGAAAAGCTCAAGCGAGAATTTGAGGAAATTTTAGAAATAGAAGAGTCAAAACGGATAGGATGAAGTGAGGTAAAAAAGAGATTTGCCGTTCAAGCTGAGGCAGTCGTAATATGAAAGTTTATTGTTATACTGCATATTACCAAGTTGAGGATTTATGTGAGTCATATTTTTTAGGTCAGGTAGTGGAAAAATAGCTCATGAAGCAGAAGGATTATCATGATAGAAAGAAAAACTAGCTCGATTTGAACCAAGAATGACGGATAGCAGCAGAAGAAGAAGGAGAAGGAGAATAACCTCGGTAGACTCTGAAAAAGAAACAAAGCCAATCTTGCCAGAAGAAGAGTCGATAGAAGAGGAGATAAGTGAAGTTTCTGAGCAGAGAGAGGGTTCGAGGCATAGGGTGATGACAAGCGAGATCGACCAAATTCGAGCGGAACTAGTAGAGTAGAGAAGCTCGGCACTATTAGAATCAGATTATTGGGCACCAATAAACCTAAACAAATAGAGACAGTCTTATTATTAAGTTATCGGTTAGAGACGTTAAGCTATCGGTTGACGAAGACTGTCTCTATTTGTCAATGGTTTATCTGATGTTACAAGTAATCTAGAGGTGGATATCGGGACTGTTACGGATAATGTGACGGATAGCGTGACGGATAAAAGTACTGGTAGAGGTGGATGTGACGGTAGTGATGGCAAAAGTTGTAGTTTATTCAACTTAGAACTTCAATTAGAATTAGTCGAGTATTATACTACAGGGATGGAGAAGGAATTAGAAGAGAAAGATAATCTTAAAAATAATCCATCGCCAGCATCAGCAGAAGAAGCTCAAAAGACTGAAGATGATAGATTACAAGAGAATGGAAATAAAGATAATGAGCCAGCACCTACTGTTACAAATACCGTTCCCGATGATGAAGATGAAGGATTAAAGGTAGGCGATAAAGTTATTTATGTCGGTAAGAAATACCAAGAATCAATAGGTAATCAAGTGATGGAGGTGGTGAAGATTTCAGTACACTGGACAGGTAATCTAATTACTTGTAGCTATGATAGAGGGTGGACTACTTGGCTGACTGAAAACTCCTTGAAAAAAGCAGAGCCACAGAGATGAACAAGAGCAAATACCCAGAAAATGTACTTCATTGGTTAAGAGAAGGAACGGGCAATGCCACCTGTAATGAGGTAGCTGGTTCAGGGAAATCCACCACCTTTAAATTGAGGTTCTACTCAATCCAGAAAATAATGCTCGCTCTGCTGGGTGTAACCTTTGTTAATACAGGGTTAAGCCCTCGCGCTGTGGCGGTTAATTTTACGCCTGAGCCTTTGTATAAGGAGCTAATCATCGAGGTATAGCTAACGAAGACAATCCTGGAGACCCGCTCAGACCGACTTTAGAGCAAGAGATAGCCACAGAAACCATCGCTTGGTGGAGTGCAATGTTTCTGCGGGCTACGGTTCTTGATGCTCCAGAGGCTCTTGATTATGTTTTTAAGACAGGTGATGCAATTGAGCCAATTGTTACGGTCATTAGCCTCAAAAAATCTGTGAGCGAACCTGCTTCTACATTAGGTATCTTGTCTCTGGGAGTCTTGGCAGTCTTTTTAGTCAAAAAACTTGATTGAGCCAAATTTATCTACTTTTAGTGTTACAAGGATAAGTCTAACTCCAAGACACTAATTCTTTATTTCCAAGTAGTACATAAGTACAGAAGGCAAAGGGATTAATTTCATAGACAAGAGATTCACAAACCAGATTATATTACATATGCTACACAGGTAAAAAGGGTTGATGTGACGGATGTTATGAATAGATTGAAAAGTAGATTTGATTGAGTAGTAAATCAGGGTCATCCCAGATATCATACTACAAAACCGAGAAGCGATCAGGCTTCGCTGTGCCAGTCAAGCTGGGCGCAGTTGAAAAATCAGATAAAAAAGCGCACCGCCCGCTCGGAGGTTGCCTCCGAGGAACGGACGGAGCAAGAATGAAAGTTTTGCTCTGAACCGTCACATCCGTAACAACCCATCACAAAAAGGCTAAAAGTATTGATGGTGATGAATTACAGAGTTTTAGATCCATCACCAGATAAGCGTGAATTGTGACGGGTTATCCATCACAGGGGAAGAATAAAGAGAAGAGGAAGAGATTTTGTCCCATCAAGTTAGTGGGATAGCAGTAGGAAGATCTTGGTTGAGCCGATAGTTTGTCAGGACTTCTTGAAAAGAAAGGTTTAATCTTACAACTCAAATACAAGCAGAAGAGTAATACCAAATTAACCGCTTTTTGTATCATGAAGTTAAACTATTGTGCAGCGTACTACTAACTGGAGGGTTACAATAAACTATGACAAGTGCGAACCGAAGTCGCACCCATTGAGTGAGTCCTTAAAAGACTCCAACAAACGTAGCCAAGGTTGTATCCGCCCAAAGGGGCAAAACTGGTAAGCTTAGACGCATTTACATCACATTAATTAATTCACCTTTATTTTTGATTTTTTTACTCCAATCAATAGTCAAGCCTCCTTCATTTAAAAGTCGATCGACTACTTTTTCTAATTCTTCTTTATTTTGAAAATCTCTATGAGCAATATATTCTTTTGCCGAATGCCAGACTAGTTCAATTAAGTTATAATCTGGACTATAAGCTGGTAAAAACTCTAAAATAATATTAGGGAGATTTTTTTCTATATCTGCTAAGATTTCTTTCTTCTTATGAAAACTGGCATTGTCCAATAAAATTAGTATTTTGGGTCCGTCTTTTTCAAAAAGTTCCTTTTGATTACCCTGAGATACCCATTCTTGTTTTACCGATTCATTTAACTTTTTTAGCTGTTCATAGAAAGATAGTGAATCACCCTTTTTAATCAGAAAACAGATTCTTTTTTTGTCTGAATATCTTAGTCGCCCCATCATATTCACTCTTCCTCTTCGTCTTTGACCCTTAACTTTTCCTCTTTTTCCTTTCTTTGTCCAACATCTCCTTCTTATTACCCTTAAACTGAAACCACACTCGTGAGGGGCTGTGTGGCGAATTTAGTTCGCCACTTTAAACGCCCCGTCCCAAAACCATATTTGTAAATGATTAGGCTGGGATTTTTCTATTTGCATATATTCAAATAATTTTTCTTTGAATATTTCTCTTTTTTCTGAATCTTGTTGATCTTCTAAACTGTATTTTGCCCATATGTACACAAACTTTTTTCTTTTTAATATCCTCACTATTTGGGATTTGCTCAACTTTATTCCTGTTTCTTTCTCTAGATGTTCTGATAATCTTTTTCCTGTCCATCTTCCAAATTCATATCCTAAATCCGTCGGCTTTTTATCAACTACTTCTAATAGGAATTTTATAGACTCGTCCGTAGCTTTTTTATTATTACCTTTGACTCTTTTATCTTGTAATGTCTCTAGATTATTTGGACTTCCGTGGACTGCTAGGGTAAGCTACGGTTCTGGGAGAACACCCTAAAAATTCGGCGATTTCTTGATAATTTTTACCATCATTTTCCCAAAGAAATATTAAAATTCTTTCTCTTACTTCTGGTCTAGTTTCTTTTTTAAAAGCCTGTTGTAAATAGTTTTTTTCTTCTGGGGAAAGAAAATTCTTAGTGGGCATTTCGCGATCACGAAGTGCCAGGCTACGCCTGATCGCTCTGTTTTTGTCTACCTGATTATAAGCTAACTAAATGCGTCTAAGCTTAAATCGAAGAAAGCGCATCACTCTAATGCTCACAACGATTTTTTTGGTAATATTTTCCTAAGAGAAATCACGGGAATTTATGAGAATTCTTCACGGCACTTGGATACCAGACGAGACGTTCGAGTTGATTGCTGCTGGAGGCTTTTATCTCTGGGTAGAAACCACAGAAGCTAGGAAAACTAAAAACTCTACAACAATTCATCCTTATCAACTCTCGTCAAAAGACTTAGAAACTTTTTTATCACAAGAGTTAGGCATTAAAAATCTACAATCAGATGGGATTACTCCCAAATACTTTTTACTGCCGACGGCAAAAGAGCGACCTCTACCCTCTTTAGAATTGGCTCGTTACCAGGAAACAGATAACCCAGAAGAATTTACTTGGCAATATTGGGAAATTGATTGTTATCTAACTACCACAAATGTCAAAGTCAGTGGCTATAGCTACGATCTAGTCAACAATGTAATTAAGCTGCTCCGAGATATTCATTTTATTGCTATCAACAGTGAGAAGGAAATTCAATTAGGAGCCGACTTATTATTTTGGTATTACTATACTCAAAGTTTTAAACAAATTATTCTCAAAGAGCAATATATTCCCAGTCTCAAATACTATCAACCTCAAAAAACTAAAAGTCGTAAAAAACGCTCGGCTTTGGAAATTTATCCAGGTTGGGAAATAGTATCCGAGCAATATGAAACAGAGATTCAAAATTATCTCATAGCAATGCCTAAAATTTGTGTAGCTGGTTTTGCGACTTTGCCTGAATCGCCTCATTTCTATGATGAAGAAACTCTGTTACGTCATTTTTCAGAATGTTTGCTCACAGATATTGTCACCCATACTCCCAGCACTGCTAAATTTAGTAAGCAACTATCGGGAACAATTTTAGAAAAATGTTGTGATCCTACTCTGATATCTCATCCTGGGACTAATGATTTAGCTCTTGAAGAATATCAGCAATGGCAAGCTTGGCGATATAAAATCACTCAAAATCGGGATAATATTCTTTTTTATCTTTATTTTCAACTACAAACACCCAATAATGCCGAAGAACCTTGGGAATTACAATTTCAGGTAGCACCGAAAAACGATCCTTCATTAAAAATATTTTTAAAAGATTACTGGCGATTGGGAACTCAAGAAAGAACTGTTTTTCATAAACAATTTGGACAAGATTTTGAAGCAAATTTATTACTTAATCTTGGTTATGCAGCCCGTATTTATCCTCTATTGTGGACGGGATTGGAAACTTCGGAACCAGAGCGCGTAATGCTCGATCTCGATGAAGCTTTTGAATTTCTCAAAGAGACAGCTTGGATACTAGAAGATGCAGGCTATAAAGTCATAGTTCCTGCCTGGTGGACTCCAACGGGCAGAAAACGGGCTAAATTACGCCTAAAAGCGACAAAGAGTAGTAAGTCTGCTAGTAAATCGGAAACTAAAAGTTATTTCGGTTTGGATACTTTAGTCCAATATCAATACCAATTTGCCATTGGCGACCAACCCGTTACAGAAGCAGAATGGCAACAATTAGTTAACGCCAAAGTACCTCTAGTGAAATTTCGTGGGGAATGGGTAGAACTGGATTTGGCAAAAATGCAGCAGATGTTGGAGTTCTGGCAAAAACAGGGACAAGAAAATCAACAAATGTCTTTGCTGGAATTATTACAAAGAGAGGCAGAAGCAGGAGAAGAATTGGAGTTTGAGCGAGACGATACTTTAGAAGAGATGTTACTCAAACTCAACGATAAAAGTCAACTAGAATTAGTTAGAGATTTACCTAATTTTCAAGGTAAGTTACGAGAATATCAACAAAGGGGCGTTTCCTGGCTGAATTATCTCGAAAACCTGGGACTTAATGGCTGTCTCGCCGATGATATGGGTTTAGGTAAGACGATCGAGGTGATTGCAAGATTAATTCAGGAAAAAAATAATAACACTCAAATTGCACCTACTTTACTAATCGTACCCACTTCGGTGATTGGCAACTGGTCAAAAGAAATTACCAAATTTGCGCCTCATTTTCGGAGCATGATTCATCATGGTAGTAGCAGAAGCAAGGATGCGTCAGAATTTGAACAGGCGATCTCCTCTCATGATGTGGTTATCACTTCCTATACTCTAGTTCGCAAAGATGCCAAACTATTCGATTCTGTTTCCTGGCAACGCATTGTTCTGGATGAAGCACAGAATATCAAGAATCCCAAGGCTGCCCAAACTAAGGCAATTCTTAAACTGAAAGCGACCCACCGTCTTGCTTTAACTGGTACTCCTGTAGAAAACCGTCTGTTAGATTTGTGGTCGATTTTTAACTTCCTTAACCCTGGTTATCTGGGCAAACAAACTCAGTTTCGCAAAGCTTTTGAAGTTCCCATTCAAAGAGACAGCGACCGCGCTAAAGCACTAACTCTCAAAAAATTAGTCGAACCGTTTATCCTCCGTCGAGTTAAAACCGATAAAAACATTATTAAAGACTTACCCGATAAAGTCGAACAAAAGGTTTATTGCAATCTAACTCCCGAACAAGCTTCCCTCTATGAAGCGGTGGTACAGGATGTGGAACAACAAATAGAAGAGAAATCGGGAATTGAGCGGAAGGGTTTAATCCTGTCCACCTTGATGAAACTCAAGCAAATCTGCAACCATCCCCGACAATTCTTACAAGATGAAAGCGAATTTACTCCCAACCGTTCTCATAAACTCTCCCGTCTTCAAGAAATGATTGAAGAAATACAAGCAGAACAAGAAAGTTTATTGCTCTTTACTCAATTTCGCGAAATCGGCGACGCACTACAACATTATTTTCGTCATAATTATTATTATCAAACTTACTATATTCACGGTGGCACTAACCGTAAGCAACGGGATAAGATGATTGCTGAATTTCAAGAACTTTCCACCCCTCCTGCGATCTTTATTCTGTCTCTCAAAGCTGGTGGTGTGGGGATTACTCTAACTAAAGCTAATCACGTTTTTCACTTCGATCGCTGGTGGAATCCCGCAGTCGAAGACCAAGCTAGCGACCGCGCTTTTCGTCTGGGACAGAAAAAAAATGTATTTGTCCACAAATTTGTCACTTTAGGTTCATTAGAAGAAAAGATCGATGTGATGATTGAAGATAAAAAGCGATTATCAGAATCGGTAGTTGGTGCAGACGAATCGTGGTTAACGGAGTTAGACAACGATAAGTTTCGAGAACTAATTGCTTTGAATCGTAGTGCCGTTTTGGATTAATTGGGATTGGGAAAATATTATGGGTGAATTTAGTCGGACTTGGTGGGGACAAAAATTTATTACAGCTATTGAATCTTTTACTGATACAGCTAGATTAGGGAGAGGTCGTTCTTATGCGAGAGGGGGAAAAATTCTCGAATTTGCTGTTAATAAGGGTAAGATTGAAGCTACGATTAGAGGCTCGGTTAATCCTTATTTTGGAGTCTATACCGAACCGAGATATCATACTGTAGTTAAGATTAAACCGATTGCCAAAAAAGACTGGGGCAAAATTATTCAAAGCATTGCTAAAAACGCCAGTTTTGTGTCTAAATTACTGTTAAACGAAGTCCCAGAAAATATTGAATCTAGTTTTCGAGCAGTTAATCAAAACTTGCTGCCTCACAGTCAAAAAGATTTTCAAACCTCTTGTTCTTGCCCAGATTACTCCAATCCTTGTAAACACATTGCTGGATTATGTTACCGTTTTGCCTCAGAGCTAGATGAAGACCCTTTTTTAATCTTTGAATTACGGGGGTTAACTCAAGAGCAATTACATCAGGAATTAGCTAAAACGCCCCTTGGTCGAGCTTTAATTAGTGGTTTAAAGGCACAGGAATTAGCCCCTTGTCCGATTAAATCTTATTACACCAGACCTCAAACAAATCCATTCAATTCATCCACTTCTCTCAAAGAATTTTGGCAGGGTAAAACCATAACTCCACCCGAAGAAACCGAAACTAGAGAAACTAATATTTCGGGTATTTTAGTCAAAAAAGCGGGAGACTTTCCCGCCTTTTGGCATCAAAATACTTCTTTTATTGCCACTATGGAAGAACTCTATCACCGAGTTAAAACAAAAAATCGTGATGTTTTTTAGCTCAATGTTTTCAGCCAATTCGCCTTAGTTAAACGATTATCTACGGTCAAGCTCTGAAGTTGGTTCGAGGAGATCTCCAACAATCTCTACGCGCTCTTTCATTGCACCAAAGGCTGCTCTTTTTTGTTGTTTGATTGGAGTTAGGATGGCTAAGGGAATTCCATCTTGTGTAATGGTTAGGGCTTCTCCTGTTTTTTGAGCTTGATTAAGAAGAATTTGTAAGCTTTCGGGGAGTTCAGATAGGGTGATTTGTGTCATGATTTTATCTCGTGTAAAAGTTTCAAATAGCACGGTCAATTACTTACTTCCACTGCCAATTTAAACCCTAAGTTATTGAGAATACTACAAATGCTATTTAGTTGAGGATTACCTTGAGCAGACAAGGTTTTGTATAAACTTTCGCGATTACGGTTAGTAGCTATAGCTAGTTGACTCATGGTGCTATTAGCATCCACTACATCTCTGAGTGCCAATAAAAAGACTTCTGGGTTTTCATCTTCTAAAGCTGCATTGAGATATTCTCTTGCTTCAGTTGGGTCAGTCAATGCTTTCAGTAAATCATCTCTGTAACTTCTACTTCTGGTCATTTCCTCGCCTCTTGTAATCTTGCCAATATATCTTT
>JBFRWK010000118.1:0-33557 GCA_051439545.1 Xenococcaceae cyanobacterium
ATAATTCGCATCTTAATTTCTATTACCAAAAAACTTAAAAGTCAAGAAGGCTAACCCGCTACCTGCTACCTGCTACCCGCTACCCACCTCTTACCGATAACTGAGCGTTAACCGAACAGTATTGGCAATCGATCGCCGAATTCACTTAGTTGACAAATCAGATAAATATTTTAAGAGTCATAGGATATTTGCCTTTATCATAAATTTTTTAAAAAAGTTAGGTAAAGTTGCGGTCTTTGACTAGACAAATATGCTTGGCAAAAGATATTTTTGAGGGGATTAATTATTTTAAATACACCTATTATCTGACAGCTATTAGTACCAAAATGAATTTAGCGAGTTTATATTTAGCCACTACAGCTATTACTATTCTGAGTGCTTTCCCTGCTTCTGCTTTTACTATTAATTCGGGTAAAGTTTCTAATATTACTGCCGACGATCTTCATAAATCCTTTACTATTCGTTTTGGGGGTGTGGTAGAAGAACAAGATGTATTTGGTCTTTCTTCTGAAGCAAATTTACAACTAACAAGATTTACTACTTCCGAAGGAGAAACAATAGCAGCTTTTGATGTGACTTTGGCAAATACATCTAGTAATGGCATTAAATCAAGAGTATCTGTATTTGGTTTTAACTCTGATGCCAAAATTAAAAATGCCTATTCCCACGGTATTTTTAGTAATACCGTTTTAGATGGATCTTTACCCAGTAATTTAGGTTATACAGATGTTTGTTTTAATAGTGGAGGTAACGATCGTAACTGCAAATATAGTTATGGAGGTGTAAAAAATGAACATTCAGAACTATTTTCTCTAGAAATTATTTTCGATCCAGAAGTTAACGAATTTGAATTAGCAGATTTTATCGTACGCTATCAGGGTATTCAAGGATTTGAAGGAGGCAGAAAAGGCATAGGATTTGGGGAAATTGCTGAAGTTCCTGAAGCAAATAATAATGTGGCTTTAGCTTTATTCACTGTGGGTAGTTTCGGCTGGTTAGCTAAAAAAGGCAGACATTCGAGCGTGAATTAATTAATCAACCTGACACTACTTCTCCAAAGTAATTAGAGAGATAAAAAACTGATTGAAAGCAAGTAAAAGACTCAACACTACTATCTCCTCTAAACCTCACACCCTAAAATCTCACCTTTGTCATCACTCCATGTCTCTAGCTATTTACGAGAAATGGTATGAATTCCCGTGGAAGCTGAAACTTTTATTAAAGGATTACTTGAGAAATACCATTTTCCCCTTAAATTTTTGGGTTAAGCTATTATCGGTAGTTTAGCCCTTTTTTGTTACTTTCAGAGATTGTGCAGGCTGAAACCATTCAAGTTAAGGAAAAGATAAAGTAAGAAAGAGAAAGTTTTGTTAATTGACGGCGAGGGATGCCGACGGCTAGTCGATATATCCAATCGCCTGTTACTTACTAAAATAAACGATACAGCGTCAGAATGACTAAATTATGAAAAAAAATAGATTTAAAAAGCTAATTAAATGGCTAAATTTAGGAATAATAGCCTGTTTTTTCTTATTTTTGCTTCGTTTGCCCGCAACAGCAGAAACTCCCAAACACTACACAGAATTAGAATTTGCTGCACCACCAGAAGTACAATTACCAGAATACGATCGCTACGAGTTAGAGAATGGCATGATAGTTTATCTCATAGAAGACCACGATCTACCTCTAGTTGAAGGAAAAGCCTTAATTCATACAGGCTCTCGTTACGAACCAGCCGAGCTTGTAGGTTTAGCTCAACTAGTAGGTACAGTAATGCGTAGTGGTGGTACTCAATCTCATCCTGCCGACGAATTAAACACCATACTAGAGCAAAAAGCTGCTGGCATAGAAACCCAAATAGATACAACTTCTGCTGATGCTAGCTTTAGTAGCCTGACAGAAGACTTAGCCACAGTATTTAATCTCTTTGCCGAAGTCATGAGAGAGCCTGCTTTTGCGCCAGAGCAAATAGTTTTGGCAAAAAGACAGCAAGAAGGTGCGATCGCCCGTCGCAATGACGCTCCTGGAGATATTGCTAGAAGAGAATTCAATAAACTAATTTATGGCGAAGATAGTCCTTATGCTCGTACCGTAGAATACAGTACCTTAAATAATATTTCTCGCGAAGATCTAATTAGTTTCTATCAAAAATATATTCGTCCTGATAATACTATTCTGGGCATTGTGGGAGACTTTGAACCAACAGCGATGAAGGCGTTGATTGAAGAGAATTTTGCTGATTGGCAAGCTCCATCGACTCCTCCAGAATTAGCTGTTCCTGCTGCCACTCAAAAATATGAAAGCGGTATTTTTACAGTGACTCGCCCCGATTTAACTCAGAGTAATATTTTGTTAGGGCATTTAGGCGGTACATTTAGAAACCCCGACTATCCTCAATTAAGCGTTTTGAATGGGGTGATGAATGGTTTTGGGGGACGCTTATTTAACGAAATTCGATCGCGTCAGGGACTTGCTTATAGTGTTTACGGGGTCTGGAATCCTCGTTATGATTATCAAGGAACATTTTTTGCAGGAGGACAAACTCGAACTGAAGCAACCGTACCCTTTGTGCAATCGATCCTAACTGAAATTGAGGATATCCGCACTACTCCAATTACAGAGTTAGAACTCGCTAATGCTAAAGAATCAATTCTTAATTCTTTTGTATTTAATTTCCAAAGTCCCAGCCAAACTTTATCTCGTCTAATGCGTTACGAATACTATGACTACCCTAAAGACTTTATTTTTCAGTACCAAGAAGGGGTTAAAGCTACAACCGTAGAAGACGTTCAACGAGTTGCTCAAAAATACCTACAACCAGAAAAGCTAGTCACTCTTATTGTGGGTAACACCCAAGAAATCAGTTCTACTTTAAACAACTTAGGAGAGAAAGTGCAAACTGTAGATATCTCTATTCCTCAACTCACACGAAGTTAGATCCTGTAGGTGGGCAATGCCCACCTCAATTTAATTTTACATACCAAAAATTAACCTTCAACACAGAATAATCTTAGCTAAAAGCTTTTAGTGAAAAAAACTAAAAACTAATAACTAAATTTAAACAGGTCTTTCTTCGATTACCTTATCGATCAAACCATATTCTTTTGCTTCTTCTGCGGACATGAAATAATCTCGATCTGTATCTTTTTCGATTTTTTCGATCGGTTGTCCTGTATGATGTGCCAACATTTGATTTAGCTGATCGCGCATCCGTAAAATTTCTCTGGCTTCGATTTCAATATCTGTTGCCTGAGAACGTCCCTGAGTTCCACCCAAAGGTTGATGGATCATGATTCGAGAATGAGGTAAAGCTAAGCGTTTTCCTTTTGTGCCTCCAGCTAACAAAAATGCCCCCATAGAAGCAGCCAAACCAACACAAATAGTAACTACCTCAGATTTGATATGCTGCATAGTGTCGTAAATCGCCAAACCAGCAGTTACCGAACCACCAGGAGAGTTGATATACATATAAATTGGTTTACTGGGGTCATCAGAGTCTAGATAGAGCAATTGAGCTACAAGGGCATTTGCCATACCATCAGTTACTTCTTGCCCCAAAAACAAAATTCGCTCTAGGCTAAGACGATTGTAAATACTAATCCATTGCTCGTATTGACCGCCAGGAAAACGGTAAGGAACTTGAGGAATACCAATAGGCATAATGTTTGATTTTTTCTTTAATTAAACGACAATTAACCAACGGGACTGAGTGCTTTAGGTAACTCTTTGCTACTTTCTAAAACTCGATCGATCAAACCATATTCTTTTGCTTGAGCGGGAGTCATATAAAAAGTTCGGTCTGTATCTTTAGCAATTTTATCGATCGCTTGACCGGTATTTTTTGAGAGAATTTCTAAAGTACTTCTTTTGTTTACTAGTACTTCTTGAGCGCGAATTTGGATATCTGTTGCCTGACCTCTTGTTCCACTACGGGGTTGATTTAGCACAATAGTAGCATGAGGTAAACTAGCACGACAGCCTTTAGTTCCCGAAGACAAGATCATAGCTGCTGTCCCCATAGCCTGACCGATACAAATAGTATGGACTGGAGGCTGAATGTAGTTTAAAGTATCGCAAATGGCAAAGGCTTCTGTTTCATAACCATAAAAACCATATTCTGGATACCAAGGAGTACCAGTAGAGTTAATGTAGAAATATATTGGTTTTTCGGCGTTATCGAATTGTAAGTAGAGCAGTTGAGCGATAATTAACTCGGTTACATCTATACCCGATCTTCGTTTTACATCATCAGCAGAAAATAATGGCATTCCCAGATAAACAATGCGCTCTTTAAGTAAAAGAGACTGTAAGTCTGGGGGTGGAGTTCGGTAAAAAGCATCTCCTCTGTAGGGAGCTTGAACAGCTTTGATTGATGAATTCATCGTATTTATAATTACTTCCGTGATAACTGAATTCTATTTTACGAAAATTACCCCATATACAAGTCTGGGAGCAAATAATTAAGAAGGTGAGCGCAGCACGATAAAAAGCTGTTTCTTCTTAATTTTGATTCTAGCTTATTGCCCGTATAAGTCTGCTTCGGGTTTCTGTAATTTTAGACAATGACCTCAAGTTTTTTTGCTCATAAGATCGTCTTGATGGATACTGCATACAATTTATCGAAGAATAGGGAGATACCTAAATTTGGGCAAAAGTTAATAATAACAACGGTTTTGAGTTATAGCTTACACGAATAGAGGATTTTAGATTTCCAGCTAATGCATAAAAATTGCTGTCAGCTATAAACCCCACAAAATCAATATTTTTAATTTGTATAAAAAAACTATAGCTTCAAATAATCTTTCAGCTTGTTCGGAGGTGTTTTTCTAGATAAAAATTAGATAAAGTATTTTTTTGTTTTTATTAAACTTAAATATTCGATTCTCTTTGCTTGTTTTCTACTTAAATATTTAACTTTAACTTTACTTGGGGTTTATTTGACTTAGAGATTTTTTGCCAAACCTTAATATAAAAATCGGTAATTATGGCAGTTTACCTTCATGTTTATGCTGATTAAGATATAAATTGACAAGGGAATTTTCCTAAGTTTTTTCTCGATTCCTTATTTAGAATATCGGTCAATAATTTAGTTTTTAATTTTTCTACCTAGCAAAACAAAAATTGAAATGAAAATAAAAACAATTAAACCAAAAGTAAAAAAACAAAAAAAAACTAATATTGCCAAATTTTTAAAACTCTCTAGTAGTTTTTGTGCCTTATTAGGAGGAATTATTCTAGCTTCTAATACAGAGTCAAGTGGCTATGGTTTCATTTTGCTAGCACTAAGTTCTAGCCAGATGTTGCTATCTAGCATCATTATTAACGATCGAACTCTCATAGCTTATTCTGCATCTTTATTTATATTTGTTGATAGTTTTGGAATTTATAAATGGTTACTACAATAAACTTTAATTGCGATTCTTCTTATACTCATAAATCTAACTTAACTCTTAAAAAAAGCCTCCAAAATATTAATGGTGACGAACAATCAGCCATTCCTTTTCCTGTCTGGTTTCTGGAAAATCCTGATAGTATTTGTCCCTTACCTGGAAAAATCAATCTTTATAATCATGATTGCCTGCATATTCTCTTAGATCGAGGTATATCCATACTTGATGAGGCTTTTGTAGTAGGTTTCACTATGGGTAGCGATGTCAAAACTAATCGCTTTCATATAGCAATTTTTAAAATCTTATCTAACTTATTTTATCCCCAGCAATATCGATTTAGTAAAGAACAATTTAAGTTATTCGCTCTAGCTTTTAACTATGCTAGAAAACTGAAAATTAAAAATTTCAATCATATTGATTTTAAAATCTACGAAGATAAAACAGTAGGAGAGTTAAGACAACTATTTGGAATCGATCTAAAAGAAGTAAATAGTATTTTGCTAGCGGGGTTTAAATTGACTTATACAATGACTCCTAATAACTAAACACACTAAAAGTGTCGATCTGGTTGAAATAATTTATTAAGGTCTAATCTCTCGATCGAAGAATTATTATTTAGTCTTTTTACTAAAGTCAATAAATTTTGTCCATATTTTTGTTTATTTTTATTGAACGATAGCAGCACTATAATTAATTAAATCATCTGGTTTAATTGCGCCTTTTTCTGTAATAATCGCCTGGATAAAACGAGCAGGAGTAACATCAAAAGCAGGATTATAAAAATCTACTCCTGGAGGACAAATCTTAGTATTACCAATTTGATATATTTCT
Source organism: Xenococcaceae cyanobacterium (assembly GCA_051439545.1). Classification (GTDB taxonomy): domain Bacteria; phylum Cyanobacteriota; class Cyanobacteriia; order Cyanobacteriales; family Xenococcaceae; genus JASJDJ01. The sequence continues at coordinate 6,222 of JBFRWK010000118.1, forward strand.
TGAGGATCTCTTTCTTCGATCGCAATTTCACTACCAGTTTTAAGTTTAAAATCGATCGTAGAAAAAGGAGCAGCGACAAAAAAAGGAATGTTATGAGCTTGAGCTACAATAGCTAAGGAATAAGTCCCGATTTTATTGGCAGTATCCCCATTAGCAGCAATACGATCTGCCCCCACAATTACCGCGTCGATCTTTCCTTTTTGCAGACAATGAGCAGCCATACTATCAGTAATTACGGTAACAGGAATACCTTCTTGGACGCATTCCCAAGCAGTTAGTTTTGCTCCCTGTAAACGAGGACGGGTTTCATCGGCATAAACTCTAGCTAAGCGTTGTTCTCGCCAGGCAGAGCGAATTACCCCCAAAGCAGTACCATAACCCGCCGTAGCCAAAGCACCAGCATTACAATGAGTCAGAATAGATAATTTTTGAGGTTGAGTAGGTAAAACTGCCAAACCGCGATCGCCAATAGCCTGACAAGTTTGTAAATCTTCTAGCTGAATTGTTCGAGCAGTATCGAGTAAAGTTGACTTAATTTCTGCTACTGTATCGATCGATTCATAAGCTGTTTTGAGCATTCTCGCGATCGCCCAAAATAAATTAACCGCAGTGGGTCGAGTTTGTCGTAATAATTGAGCTACTTGTTCTAATTGAATTAAAAATTGCTCTACATTGTCAGTTTTAATTTCCCTAGCACCAAGATACATTCCATAAGCAGCAGCAACGCCAATAGCTGGCGCACCTCTAACAATCATAGTTCTGATTGCCTGTGCCATATCTTCTACTTTACTAATTTCGACCACGCTATATTCTTCTGGTAAACGAGTTTGGTCGATCAGTAATACTTTATTTTCTTGCCAAATTACAGGATAAATATGGTTAGATGAAGAACTCATTAGTAAAAATATCCCTATTTTTAATATTTTTTTATCTTATTTCTCGATCGCTCTTTTAGAGATTGTCTGAGAAGTCTCATTTGTTACATCTAAGCGGGACTAAATCCCCTGCGGACGTGACCCTTCTCGCGCATTCCCTTGCGCCTTTCGTCGGCGCGGGGGTGGAAGGGGGTTTCAAGCACCAAATCGATTAACTATATACTCAGGCACAAAAATTATCACTCAAAAAAAATGGGTAGTAAATAACTACCCAAAAAATCTGACTAATTTGATTTTACTTCTACTGAAAAATTAAACAGCTACAGTTTTCTTAGTAGTTGCAGATAATTCTCCACTGGCGTATTTAGCAGCAAAATCATCTAAAGTAACTTGTTTAATCTTGCTAGCGTTACCAGCAGTACCAAAAGCTTGATAACGATCCAAGCAGACTTGCTTCATATACTTGATAGAAGGCTTGAGGAAGTGACGAGGGTCAAAGTTAGATGGATCTTTAGCAGCAGCTTCGCGGAAAGCAGCAGTGATGGCTAAACGGTTGTCAGTATCGATGTTAACTTTACGAACACCGCTCTTGATACCTTTTTGTATTTCTTCAACAGGTACGCCATAAGTTTCGGGAATTTGACCGCCATATTGGTTGATTAGATCGATCCACTCTTGAGGTACAGAAGAAGAACCGTGCATTACCAAGTGAGTGTTGGGTAAGCGACGGTGAATTTCTTCAATTCTACTAATGGCTAGAATTTCGCCAGTAGGCTTACGAGAGAATTTATAAGCACCGTGGCTAGTACCGATAGCAACAGCTAAAGCATCTACTTGAGTACGTTCTACAAATTCTACTGCTTCGTCAGGGTCGGTCAAAAGTTGCTCTTTACTGAGAGTACCTTCAAAACCGTGACCGTCTTCTTTATCCCCTTTACCAGTTTCTAAAGAACCCAAGCAACCGAGTTCTCCTTCTACACTAACACCGATGGAGTGAGCAACCTTAACTACTTCTGCTGTAACGCTAACGTTATAGTCAAAGCTAGCGGGAGTTTTAGCATCTTCTTCCAAAGAGCCATCCATCATGACGCTAGTGAAACCATTACGCATAGCAGAGTAACAAGTAGCAGGACTGTTACCATGGTCTTGGTGCATGGCAATAGGAATGTGAGGGTAGCTCTCTACTGCTGCCGTAATTAGATGGCGGAGGAAGTTTTCTCCTGCATATTTACGAGCACCACGAGAAGCTTGTAAAATGACGGGACTATCAGCTTCTTCCGCAGCTTGCATGATGGCAATAATCTGCTCCATGTTATTAACATTGTAGGCAGGAATACCATAATCATTCTCAGCAGCGTGATCTAATAACAGCCTCATTGGTACGAGCGCCATAAATGTCCTCCTAATCTATAATTCTTTTCTCTTAAGTAATTAGTCTTTCAGAAAAATTAATCTCTTACTTGTCAATCTTAAGATATTTTTCAACTTTTGATTAACTATTTTATCTATCTGTTAACTAATCTACTTTAAACTAAGCCTAATCTGCTCGGGCGATCGCTTGGCTAGACAAGCCAAAATAGGGAATTAGAGATTAGCTTTTAATAAATTTAGTTAGTGGTTTGCGGGCGAGCTTTTGTCAGCAAACCCTATTATTCATTTAGTTACGGGACTGGCCGGACTTGAACCGGCGACCTAGCGCTTCAGATTGGTGTGAGTTTCCTCACTCTCTGGACTATTCCTTCACCATAGACGTGGATCTTTAGGTGGTGGCCGTTATGTCGTAGGTGAGGGGCTGTCCCCCGAATCGAATTCGGGGGCGGGGTTCATAAACGCCTGAACTTGGTTCAGGCGACGACCCCTTGCTTGTACGCCCCGTCATGATTTACTGAGTTTTACTTTCCTGTTAGTTACCTACAACCAGTCTCTGCACCTTCTTTACCCAGGTTAGTAAAGCTTGGCTCAAGATTACCTTATCTATTTGTTAGACTTAGGCTTCCTTGAATTTGACCACATTCATTTACAAAGTTTCCCTTGTAATGCCCGATTTTTCAGGAGGCGCTTGCTCTATCCAACTGAGCCACAGCCCCACGATTTGCTTAAAATCCAAGGTAAAATACAAACTCGCTCTTTTTTGGTTAGTGACTGATTTTGTATAAAAAACTTTACTTAATTACTAATTAATGCAACACATATTAATATTTCCGTGAAGCAAAAGATTACAATTGTTCTCAATTTAAAACGTAAAAATTAAAAAGGAGAAAGCAAGTTGACTTATTCGACTTTACTTTTTGTAGCTACTTCTGTACCAAATACTGTATCTTGGAATCCTAAAGTAGCAATTTTGATGGTACTTTGTAATATTGCTGCGATCGCTTTTGGTAAATATACAATCCAAAATCAAACTGCTGGACCTTCTTTACCCTCACCAGAATTTTTTGGAGGTATGGGTCTACCTGCATTATTAGGTACTACTAGCTTAGGACATCTTTTAGGAGCAGGAGTTATTTTAGGATTAGCAAGTGTAGGCGCACTATAATCCGTTACAATATGTAGGAGCAAGTAGTTTTTTGCTCCTACACCCCAATTAATCGAGATTGACGAAGTACAAGCAGGCGAGGGGCTGTGGCGTGAATTTGATTCACGCCATTGTAAGCCCCGTTCCGTCGTCTTACGGCGGAGTACCTTGGACTCTTGGTAGTCTATGCTTAAAACTACAAAGAATTTCCCAAGAAATTGTGTCTAAAATATTAGCCCAATCTTCAGCAGCGATTCTATGTTTACCATCTTCTCCAATAAGAGTAATAATCTCTCCTGGTTTTATATCGGGAATAGTACTTACATCGATCGTTAACTGATCCATGGTTATTACTCCTATTTGAGGAACTAACTGACCGCGAACTAACACTTTAATTCGGTTGGAAAGATTACGGGGTACACCATCAGCATAGCCAATACCTACAGTGGCGATCTTCATCTGGCAAGGAGCGATAAACTGATGACCGTAGCTAACTCCCGTACCTGGAGTAATAGTTTTAACCTGGGTAATTCTGGCTTTGACCTGCAAAACTGGCTGAAGTTTAACCTGGGAACGCAAGTGCCTTGCTGGATAAAGACCATAAATACTTAAGCCTACGCGAACTAAGTCGTAATGAGAAGAGCGATCGACTAGAGTAGCAGCAGAATTAGCTAAATGCAATTTTGGTATCGTAATTCCATTATCCTTGAGTTGAGCGATCGCTCGCTCGAATCGAGTTTGTTGTAATTTCATTACCGTAGAATCGAGATCGTCCGCCGTCGCCAGATGAGAATAAATACTCGCTATTTTGAGATATGGCAATCCTTGAGTGAACTTGACAAATTCCGTTGCCTGTTGCCAATTTGTCCCTAACCGAGACATCCCCGTATCTAATTTGAGATGTACGGGTAAAATTTGACCAATTTCCGCCATAGTTTTCGAGTAAAGCAGAGCTTGGTCACAATTACAAAGAGTAGGCTCTAAACGCCAAAAAGCGATCGCCTTAATTTCCTCAGAATTATTAATTGAGCCTAAAATAAGAATTGGAGCATTAATTTCTGCTTGGCGCAGTTGAATAGCTTCTGAGATGGTAGCTACTGCTAAACAGCTAGCACCATTTGCTAAAGCTGTTTGAGCAACAGTTATAGCACCATGACCATAAGCATCAGCTTTAACTACCGCCATTAATTCTGTTTGAGGTGTCAAAATTTTTTTTAGTTGTCTGACATTTTGTCCTAATGCCTTTAAATTTATTTCTATCCACGCTCTCTGTTGGTTGGCTATAGATAAACAATTTTCTCGATTTTGTTGCTGAGAAATATTACTAGTAGCTAATTGTTTAATTTCCATAGCTGCTCCTAATAGACATCAGTAAATTATCCTGATTTTGCCCTCAAACTATAGCAATCCGCCACACAAACAGGTTCACTATGTTACCATTTGTGATAAACTACACTAAAACTGAGAAAAAATGGGCAAGGTTCTCGTGCTAAATGCCTCTTATGAACCGCTCAACATCACTAGCTGGAAAAGAGCGGTAGTTTTACTCATAAAAGGCAAGGCAGAACAACTAGAACATAATGGTAGATTTGTCTATGCTGACTTTCCTCTACCAACAGTTATTCGACTACGCCAATACATTAGAGTTCCCTACAAAGAAATTCCTTTGACCCGTCGTAACATATTGGAACGAGATCGTCACACTTGTCAATACTGTAATCATAAAGGAGAGCAGTTAACATTAGATCATGTTATTCCTCGTTCTCGTGGTGGAGGAGATAGTTGGGAAAACTTAGTAGCAGCTTGTGTTCGCTGTAATGTTAAAAAAGGTAATCGTACCCCAAAAGAAGCTAACATGACCCTGCTGACTAAACCAAGGCAACCCCATAGCAGTCTTCATTTTGAAATAATTAAATATACTCAAGGCAATCATAATCAGGAATGGAAAAAGTATGTCATCGGAATCTCATAGTTGAACTAGGAAAAAAATAGTTACATGATGATAAACTCTTATAAATTAGATATATAAATTTACATAACTTATAATAGTTTTATAGGGTAATTTTCTAATTACCGTCCATTGCTTAATATGTCATCAAAATTAACCAGTTATTCTGGAAAAAACACTATTAAAAAAGAAGCTCATCGAGATTTAAATATCAAATCGGGCGAGCTAAGCAAAGATAAGCTTGAGGAAGTTAAAACTTCTCAAAAAAATGGTCAGATATCTTCTGAAGATGTGGGCTCAGCTTGCGATTTGCCAGCAGATAAAAGCAGCAATTTGAAGTCAATAATCAAAAAATTGCAAGCAGTTTTACAAAATCATCAAGGTGAGCGTCAACTAATTATTATTCAGGATTTCCCCGATCCCGATGCTCTTTCTAGTGCCTGGGCGTACAAGCTGATTGCAGAAACATATAATATTCAGTGTGAAATTGTTTATGCTGGCACTCTGTCTCATCAAGAGAATATTGCCTTAGTTAAGCTTACCAATCTCCCTGCTAAGAAACTAACTCCTCAGAGCTTCCAATCTCTAGATTTTTCTGTTTACCAGGGTTGTGTACTGATAGACTGCCAAGGTACTAATACACAGTTATTTCCCCTTGTGCGATCGCAACTTCCCCTAATAGTGACGATCGATCATCACAGTAAACAAGGAGAATTAAAATCAGAATTTATTGACTTACGACCTCAGACAAGGGCAACAGCAACGATATTAACTCAATATATCCAACAAGGATTATTAGATTTTAATACTAGCAATTCAAAACACGTCAATTGCGCTACTGCCTTAATACATGGGTTACGCTCTGATACAAACCGTTTGATGCAGGCACAAGAAGAAGACTTTTTAGCTGCTGCCTATTTGAGTCGTTTTTATGATTCTCAATTACTCAACGCCGTGCTACAATCAGCGCGATCGCGTCGCGTGATGGATGTAATCGAGCGAGCCTTAAGAAACCGCATTATTAAAAATAACTTTTCCCTAGCAGGAGTAGGTTATTTGCGTTATGACGATAGAGATGCCATACCTCAAGCAGCAGACTTTTTAGTTACAGAAGAAGACATTCATACTGCCGTGGTTTACGGGATCGTTCACGATCAAGAAGAAGACATAGAATTAGTTATAGGTTCTTTGAGAACTAGTAAATTAACTCTCGATCCTGACGAATTTATTAAAGAAGCCTTTGGCAAAGACTCTGAAGGACGCTTTTTTGGAGGAGGGCGTTATATGGCAGGAGGATTTGAAATTCCTGTAGGGTTTTTAGGCAGCTTTAACGATAATACTGAATATGCCAAAATCAAATGGGAAGTATTTGATACGCAAATTAAGCAAAAACTTCTGCGTCTGGTCAATCCTGATGATAGCGTGATCCAAACAGACTAGTCTTAGAGCGAAAACTCTATATTTGCCGATAGCCTTCGCTCGATTAATAATTAACCATTATTAATTAAGATAAGGTAATGGATATTTATTTAATTCGCCATGGCATTGCAGCAGAAAGAGAGCTTTACCAAGAAGACAGCCAGCGTCCTTTAACCCAAAAAGGAATTGAGAGAACAACTCTGGTGGCGCAAAAATTGGCAAAACTAGGGTTGAAATTCGAGCAAATCCTGACTAGTCCGTTGGTTAGAGCTTATCAAACTGCTGAAATTTTACAAAAAGCTGGTTTAAGCCAAAAAACAACAATCTTTGAACCCCTATCCCCTAATGGTAATATTCAAGAGTGGCTAGATTGGTTAGTTAAGGAATACGATCCTAACGCTCATGCCCAAAAAAAATTAGCTCTGGTAGGACATCAACCAGATTTAGGGGATTGGGTAGAGATGCTCGTTTGGGGCAGTGTCAGGGAGCAAATCACAGTCAAAAAGGCTGGTGTAATTGGTTTAACCATATCAGATCTTAATAGCCCTTTAGGCAAAAGCCAACTGTTTTTATTGACCTCTCCCAAATGGCTTATTTAGTGGGCTGAAGTACTAATAACTAAATAAAATTAGAATTATGTCGCTTAATATTTGCTTAGATTAAATTTAAATAGCTAAATTATGCTTAAACTTTCGACAAATAAGCAACAATCCTTTAGTAAAATCAGCAACTAAAAAATGCCCCTAGAGGTACTATAAATATACATAAATGTTATTCTTCATTAGATTTATTAGAAAATGACAGCTACAGTTTGTGAATATAAACCAGGTTTAGAAAATATTCCCGCAGCGAGATCGAGTATTAGTTATGTTGATGGGCATAAAGGAATATTAGAATATCGTGGCATCAATATAGAAGAACTAGCATTCAAAGGTAGTTTTTTAGAGACAGCTTATCTTCTTATTTGGAATCGACTGCCAACAAAAGAAGAATTAGTAGAATTTGAAACAGATATTCTCTACCATAGACGGATTAAATATCGCATTCGGGATATGATGAAATGCTTTCCCGAATCTGGTCATCCCATGGACGCATTACAGACTTCAGCAGCAGCGTTGGGATTATTTTATTCTCGTCGGGCATTAGACGATCCAGAATATATCAGAAAGGCAGTGGTAAGATTACTCGCAAAAATTCCCACTATGGTAGCTGCTTTTCATCAAATGCGTCGGGGAAATGACCCAATCCAACCCAATGACGAACTTGACTATGCGACCAACTTTTTGTATATGCTGACGGAAAGAAAACCCTATCCTTTAGCAGCAAAAGTATTTGATGTTTGTCTTACTCTTCATGCAGAACATACAATAAATGCTTCTACTTTCTCGGCAATGGTAACAGCTTCTACTTTAACCGATCCCTATGCAGTAGTTGCTTCTGCGGTGGGTACTTTAGCTGGACCTTTACATGGAGGAGCTAATGAAGAAGTATTAACAATGTTAGAAGAGATTGGCGAGATCTCTAATGTTCGTCCTTATGTAGAAGAGTGCATTGCCAAGAAACAAAAAATTATGGGTTTCGGGCATAGAGTATATAAGGTTAAAGACCCAAGAGCTAAAATATTACAAACTTTAGCAGAACAACTATTTGATGAAACTGGTCACGATCGCTATTACGCTCTTGCTTTAGAACTAGAAAGAGTTGTTGAAGAGAAATTAGGTCATAGAGGTATTTATCCTAATGTAGATTTTTATTCTGGTTTAGTTTATAGCAAGCTCGGTATCCCTAACGATCTATTTACTCCTATTTTTGCGATCGCTCGTGTTGCAGGTTGGTTAGCCCATTGGAAAGAGCAATTAGCCGTCAATCGTATTTTTCGTCCTACTCAAGTTTATACAGGACTTCATAACGCTTCCTATATTCCTATTGCAGAACGTTAGATTATTTGGGCAAGAATAACTTATCTACCTATTTTCAAGAAATTTTAGATAAACTCGATGATGCGAAAAACCTAATTCGCCTCAATATTTTCTACTTATTTTGCTTGACGATCGTACTTCTCCCAAATAGATAAATCTTCTGGTCTATCGATATCGTTTAGAGGAGGGAGATAATCGGTATTTAAACCCAATCGATCGGCAATATTTTTAGTTTGAGCTAAAACTCGATCGCTTCCCCAACTAATACCAACAAATAGTTCACAAATAAGCCGACTCAAACCAACTAAATAATAACCCCCATCTTCTGCAACCCCTAAAACTAAATCTTTTTGTTTGAGTAATTCAAAGGCTCGATTTAGTAGTAATTCGTTCAAATCTGGACAATCAGTACCAATAATAACTACCCGCTCATTACCAGCAGCAAAAGCTCTAGCAAAAGCCGAACACATTCTTTGTCCTAAATCTCCCTGTTGTTGGGGATAGTAAGTAAGATTATCCCCTAACCATTGCTCCATTAATTGCTGGTTTCCTCCTGCATAATGAACTTCTAAGAATACCGAACGGCTCGATCGCAGTACTTTAGCTTGTTGCAATGTATGTTCTGTCAGTTTGCGTTGTAATTTAGCTGCACCTTCTGCCCCCAGTGCGGGAATCATCCGCGTTTTAGTTTTACCAGGCTCTGGATAGCGAGTAAATATAATCAGAGTTTCACTCATGGGCTGATTTTATTTTAGGTACTTAATATCTCTTAATTTTCACTTCTTATCCCACTGACTATAAGGATACTTTGCTAAATTGGCATTGTAATATTTAGGAGCGTTAACTTCTCGATCGATCCAATCTGGTAAAGTTATGGTTTGATTTTCTGTTTGTAATTCTACTTCGGCGATGATTAATCCTTCATTTTCTCCTGTAAATTCATCTACTTCCCAAACTAAATCTTCTTGTTTAATTTTGTATCTTGTTTTTTCAATCAGAGGATGAGTACAGAGATTATCTAACATTTCCCTAGCATCTTGTAAGGGGATAGAATATTCAAATTCCAACCTAGAATTACCTACTGTTGCGCCTTTGATGGTGAGGTATCCAGTTGAACCAACAATCCTTACTCTGACGGTTTCCTTCCCAGAAGTGGCAATATAACCTTGACGATATAATACTCCAGTACCAAGCGATCGCCATTTATCCCCTTTAACTAAAAATTTTCGTTCTATCTCTTTGCCCATATTTGCATAGTTCGATCGGTTCTCAACTCCGAACTAATTATAAAGTTCGATCGTCAAGCGTCAATAATTTGCTTCAATTTTATTTGCTACTTTCATACTTTAATCCTAGGTTAATCGTATTTTCTATGGCGATCGCCATTATTTTTACTTAAATCCTCTCTAGTTAACACGATAAGTTACTTCTTCTACTTCTCCTGGCTTGCCGAGCAATTTTTCTTGTTGATTATTGAAGGCAATAAACACGCCTCCTGCATTACCTGCTCTAATAGTTACTTGTTCTTTTCCCGTCCAACTGCGATTAGTCCCTTTGGGTAAAGTACCTTCAAACTCAACTTTGCCATCAACAATTACCTTCAACCAACATCTATCTTTTAGGGTAATATTAACTACTGCTGAGGGAGGATTTGCCGACTGAGATACTAGAGTGCTGGCTTCTTCCTGGATAGGACGATTAATAGTTACAGAAGACTCTACGGGGACTTGCTTGGCTACTTCAATTTTATTAATAATTACAGGACGTTCTACTAAGAGGGTAATACCTTTAACTGAGGCAATAATTACTAATATGTAGAGTATATATATCTGAAAAGGTTTTATTTGCCAGGAAGGAAAATACCAACGATTATTAACAACTTTAGGATTAGTCGTTATTTCTGGGGAAACTTCTGAGAGCGCAGACAAATCGATTACGCCTTCGGCATCGATCGCCCGAGCAAATTTGCGGGTTAAAGCTTTTATATAAAATAATTCTGGTAATTCTGCTATATTTCCTGTTTCTATTGCTTCTAGCAAGCGGACGGGAATTAGAGTTTTTTGAGATATTGTTTCTAAAGATAGATTTTTTTCTAAACGAATTTGTTGTAAGTGAGAACCTATTTCTATCAGTTTTTCTTGTTGTTTTGGCTTGATTTCTCTATTCTTATCTACCATAAAGACAAGCTCCTAGTTGGATGCAGCTAATTCCAGTAATTGTGATTGAGATATATTTTTAAGTAGGATAATTTCTTTTGGCTGTAAATATCGATAACTACCACTAGGAAGCAGTGAGCCATCGGCAGATTCAAGAGCGATCGAGCCAATACTAGTGCGGTGTAATTCTAGAACTTTAAAGCCTAGTTGCTCTGCCACACGGCGAATTTGGCGATTTCTTCCTTCAGTTAAAATCACCTCTATAAGAGTATGTTGTCCCTCATACCGAATTACCTTGACTTGGGCAGGCAAAGTTTTACGACCCGATATCATTACTCCTTTACGCCAACGCGCTATATCAGATGAAGTTGGACGACGATCTAGCCAAACACGATAAGTTTTTGGTAGATGATAACGAGGATGAGTCAAGGTGAGAGTTAACTCTCCATCATTAGTAAGCAGTAATGCACCAGTGGATTCAAAATCGAGTCTGCCCACTGGATGAATTCCTTGTCCTTGTCTTAGTTTAGCAGGTAGTAAATCGAGAACAGTAGGTCGATTTTGCGGATCGGAACAAGTAGAAACAACACCAGCAGGTTTGTTAAATAATAAGTAAATTAACTGAGGTCGATTTTGCATTGTAATCCTTTGTCCATCTACCTCTAGTCGATCTACTGCCAAATCGGCTTTGTCACCCAATTGTACTATAATACCATTTAATTTGACTCGACCACTTAAAATCATTTTTTCTGCTTGGCGACGGGAAGCAATACCCCACTGAGACAATATTTTTTGGACTCGTTCTGCCATTGAATTTTATTTATACTATTTAGACTTACATATTATAAGTATTTTAAATTTAATGATTAGTAAGCTACTTTCTACTGCAATTAAATTATGGTTGAAATCTAAAGTTGAGAAAACAGAAAAGTTAAAAATAAAGATTACTAGTGGCAATCGTCAAATTCTCGGAGGATATATTCCTGCCGTTTATCTAAAGAGCGATTATGTTATCTATCAGGGGCTACACCTCCGTCAAGTCGAACTACAAGGTTTTAATCTTCGCATTAATCTGCCTCAAGTGGTCAAAGGCGAAGCTGTACAGTTGTTAGAACCAGTGGCGATCGAAGGTAATGTGACAATAGAAGAAGCAGATTTGCAAGCATCTTTAGCATCACCTTTACTCCTAAGTGGTCTGACAGATTTACTCTGTGAGATATTGGCAACTAATAACATCGAGCGACCCCAACAAAAACTATCCTATTATTCCCTTAACTGGCAGGAAATCCTGTTAAAGGAAGAACAAATAATCATTACAGGTATTATTAAGTGTAACCACGAGCGACAGATTAACAAAATAAACATACACACCCACTTAACTTTAGCTAATTCTCATACTTTAGAGTTTTTTCCTTTACATCTAGAAGGATTATCAGATTTATTTGCATTAAAAGTCGATCGCTTGTCGCTCGATTTAGGCTCAGAAGTAGCGATCGAACAACTTAGTATAGAATCGGGCAAACTAATTTTTGTTGGGGGATTAAAAATTATGCCTGATTGATTAGTTGTTAGTTGTTAGTTGTTAGTTGTTAGTCGTTAGTCGTTAGTCGTTGGTTTTGACAAACGAGCCTAGATTCCTTGCTGATGTTATTTTGAAGAAGTTTGAGAACCTGACAAGTTTTCTCCTAACCAGGCAGAAAGATCGCGGTTAATTAAATCCTGACACTTAAGGATATCTTCTCGATAGAGGTTAGTTAAATATTGTTTGGCTTCTGAAGACATGGGGGGTTTGGCTAAATTTTGATATTTAATTTGATTTTTGAGATTATGTCTAAATATATTGGGAAGTATGGGTTTAAAAATATCTTTCAGCAGACTTGGTCTTGTTACCAAATAATGAATAATTTTATTTTTGGGGACTCCTGATGGATTGGGTCGCATCGTCATATCTGGCACAAAACTATCATCAACCTCGACAAAGCGATAAATATCTTGAATTAATTCTATGGGTTTTTCTTTCAAATCCTCGTAAAGATAAACTTTAATTCGATCGGCAGAAAAAGTAGCATAATAACGTTCTAATTGGTTTGTATAGTAGCCAACTTGAATATAATGCCAGAACCATTCCCAATTATTTTTGATTCTATTGGGTTCATCTTGCAGTGCGGACATAAAATCAGCATAAGGTTCGCGATCGTCTCGGACTAAGTGCAAGTAATTGGCATAGGCTCTTTCTACAGGATTGCGCAAAATCACAATTAGACGACTATCAGGGATGTATTTTTTGATGTTTTTGGCTGCTTTAGGTAGATAAAGATAAGAAGGACAGGCTTCTCCTATGGCTATTTCATTAGTAACTCGCTCGAATTCTGCCTGATAAGTATCTAGATCGGTAATGGAAAAAACTTTAAGCCCCTCATCTTTTGGCCCTTTAAAATTAATCTCTTCTCCTTCAAAAGCAAAAAAGTTAGTTTCTTTATTTGGTGTCATATAAATTTGAGGATGCTGTTGCAAATACTCGTGCAAAGCAGTTGTACCTGATTTAGCTGCACCAATAATTAGAAAATTGGGCATAGTCATGGGGGTAAGATTCCTAAGTTTATTTATTTTCTGAATCTATAGTTCCCCAACTAATGCTTAAAAATTAGCTATTAGCTAAGAGCTAATAGCTAATCGAAATTTAAACGATCGCGGTTGCTGCTGCTTTAAGTTCAAAAATTTTTTCGATCGCTTCGGCGACTACAGCATCGGGAGTAGATGCACCAGAAGTAACACCAATGGTAATCGAACCTTCAGGCAACCAATTTTTTGCTATCTCGATTTCCTTACCTAGAGGTTTATGCTCGATCTCGGTTTGAGAGAGAATTCTTTTGGCACTGTCGATATGATAGGAAGGAATACCACGCTCGATCGCGATTTCTTGTAAATGTGTAGTATTAGAAGAGTTGAACCCACCAATTACCAACATTAACGACAATTCTTTTTCAACCAAATCTAGCATGGCATCCTGTCTTTCCTGGGTAGCATCACAAATAGTATTAAAACTCATAAAATGCTTATTTAACTCCGTAGGGCCATATTTTTGGAGCATAGTTTGTTCGAGTAGTTTACCAATTTGCTCTGTTTCAGTTTTGAGCATAGTAGTTTGATTGGCAATCCCAATTTGGCTTAAATCTCGGTCTGGATCGAAACCATCAGAGTAGGCGCGATCGAACTTAGCTAGAAATTCTGCTTTATCTCCACCATGCAGAATATAATTAGCTACATATTTTGCCTGTTCTAGATTGAGTACGATTAAATACTTATTAGCAAAAGAGCTTGTGGCGACCGTCTCTTCATGATTGTATTTACCGTGAATAATCGAAGTATAATCTTGTTTTTTGTGTTTTTCTACCGAGTTCCAAACTTTAGATACCCAAGGACAAGTTGTATCGACAATAGTACAGCCTTTTTCATTGAGTAATTGCATTTCGGAGACACTCGCGCCAAAAGCTGGCAAAATTACCACATCACCTTTACCAACTACCGAAAAATCTTTTTTCCCGTCAATTACTTCAATAAATCCTACGGCCATCTCTTGCAAACGCTGATTTACAGAAGGATTGTGAATAATTTCGTTAGTGATCCAAATTTTTTCTGTGGGAAAATGCTGGCGAGTTTCATAAGCCATGGCTACTGCTCTTTCTACCCCCCAACAAAAACCAAAAGCCTCTGCCAAATAAATAGTGACATCTCCCTGGGTGAATTGATAATTGTTGCTGCGAATAGTCTGAATTAAATTGCTTTGATATTCACTATCTAATAACTTATTGACTTCTTTTTCGTGACCGAATCCCCGACGGTGATAATTTTCCGATTTTTGTAAAGAACGTTTGAAAGCTTTTGTGTCTAGTTGATTATTATTCATTGCAAATTAGCTTATTAATAGCAGAAAAATTAGTAAAGGATGGGTGGATATGGGTTGAATCGATCTTATCAGATAGTTGAATAATCAAGGATATAGCCCTAAGATATAGCTGTACGAAATGACGGTCTTAGCTTCAGGAAAGAGATGTCCGTGCGGGAGTAGTTTCTTTCCTAAAGGGCGATCGCTACTAATGATAATGCTCAAGTCATTAAGTAAAAGCATTTTATTTTGATTGTCAAAATTGTTTAAGTACCGCTAGTTGAAAAATAGCTACAACTAGCTGAAATCAAAGCTTTCGTCATTTTTTTCAAGCGGAAGTTCAGGTATAGTAGACCTCTTGCATGAATCAGGCGATCGCTAAATCTAGTCCAAAATTATACAAACCAGCAATCAAGTTAAAACGTAATCCGCTCTCGGCGACGACGATTACGATACGGCTGTGCCAAAATCCGAAAAATTTTCAGACAGCGAATCACGTGTTCAATGTATATCCTTTGTCTTGCAAGTTCCCGATTGTATTCTTTTTGGCTGAAACTTAATGGTTTCTGGCGTTGGCTTCTTAAACGGTGTATAACTTAATGAATGAATTTTCTTGATTCCTTGATATCCTTTGTCTGCCAGAATTTCGACTAGACTTAATGGTTTGACTTGACTTCTTTTAAATAGTTGAAAATCATGTTCTTTTCCTGTTCCGTGTGCCGTACAAATGACTTTCAGACTTTGCGGATCGACCACTACTTGAGACTTTAAAGTATGTCTTTTCTTTTTTCCACTGATTAATCTACTTTGATTGATTAATCTTCCGTATAGGCTGGTTATTTTTTTATTTTGAGGTTTATAACGGGAATAATCGTCGATTATGCCGAATATTTAGGTTAATTAACCGCAAAAATTTTATTTTTTAGAAAAATACTTTAATTTATAAGTCAATAATGTTAAAAAAAATTATTTCCTCCCTCAAACCCTATTTACGCTGGTTTATTTTGGGCGGAACTTTATTTTTTCTGCTGACAACCCTTAAAAATCATTGGCAAGAAGCGATCGAAGTACAAGTCACTCCGCGAGGTTGGCTAATATTAATAGCTGCTGTAGGAATAACTTTACTCGCTCATATTTGGTCGGGATGGGTATGGACATGGATATTAGCAGCTTTTCAGCAATCTTTGGTGGGAATAAAAGGAATTTGCGTTTATTTAACTACTAATATTGCTAAATACTTACCTGGTAATGTATGGCATTTTTATGGACGGATTACTGCCGTATCAAAATCGGGTGGTTCTCTAGCTGTAGCTACTTTAACTGTATTGTTAGAACCATTATTGATGGCAGTAGCAGCCCTAATTATTGCTCTAGTTAGTATAGGGTTAAATTGGCTGGAAACCGATGTTACTTGGAAAATTGGCGGTGTAAATATATCCCCACAGTTGCAGATAGGAATCCCTATAGTTAGTTTAATTGCTGTATTAGTAGGTATTCATCCCCGTATTCTCAATCCGTTAATGCACTGGTTAAGTAGCAAAAAAATTACCGATCGAGATGTTAAAAGAGTTGACTTCGAGCGGTATCCGCTAGTTCCTTTACTGGGAGAAATCGGCTTTTTACTGTTAAGAGGTACGGGGTTTGTGTTAACTTTAATGGCGATCGCCCCTGTATTACCACAACAAATCCCTCAACTAATTAGTGTTTTTAGTTGTGCCTGGCTACTGGGATTAATCGTACCTGGCGCACCAGGAGGTATGGGAATTTTTGAGGCAACGATTATTGCTTTTCTCGATAATTCTCAATTTTCCCCAGCAATTATTTTAACTACATTAGCTTGTTTTCGCGTAGAGAGTATTTTAGCAGAAGCGATCGCAGCTATGGTTGCTTGGTTAATATTTAACCTGAGTTTTAAAGATGCCTAATCTCTATCTCCAGATCGGAGCTTCGGGTCTAGGTTCAGTCTGCTCTGCTGCCAATTTTTTCTTAGTCCGCTGGCAATTGAGCGTGCCAAAAATTAACCAAAAAACAAGTAATCCACTATTTTGACGTGATATTTAATAAATCTTGCCACGAGGATTAATATTCCCACCATGACAAAAGCGAAAAAAACATTAAGAAGAGTAAACATTTTCGGGTTTTCGTTGTTAGTTGTTAATTGTCACAATCACTACTAGAAATAAAATTACTCAAGCTTGAATTTTCACAAGAGTAATAGATTTGTAGATAAAAGTTACGATTTAACCAAACAAATTAATATTTGGAAACTAGCTCATAATAATTTTTATGGATAGTAAATCTGATTGGACTCTTATTCATGCTAGAGTTCATCAAACTTTAAGACAGCGAAATTTGTTACCAAAACAGGCAAGTATTTTAATAGCGATCTCTGGAGGTCAAGATTCTCTGTGTTTGGGAAAACTTTTATTAGATTTACAGTCAAAATGGTCTTGGAAGATCGCCATTGCCCATTGCGATCATCGTTGGTCATCGGATGTTGGGATAGCCGAACACGTACAAAAAATTGCGAATAATTGGCAAATTCCTTTTTATCTCAAAATTGCTAATAATTTAAAAGAAACCGAGGCAGCAGCAAGAAAATGGCGTTATCAAGCCTTAATTGCTATCGCTAAAGAGTATCAATTCGATTATGTTGTGACAGGTCATACAAAAAGCGATCGAGCAGAAACTTTCCTCTATAATTTAATTCGTGGTGCGGGTATAGATGGTATTTCTTCCCTTACTTGGCAACGGGCTTTAGAAGCAAAAATTAAGCTAGTTCGTCCTTTACTCAATATTTCTCGTCAAGAAACTTTGGCATTTTGTCGGCAGTTTCAATTACCAATTTGGTTTGATGCGGTTAATCATCAGCCTAAATACGCTCGTAACCGTATTCGTCAAGATTTAATTCCTTATCTTCAAACTAATTTCAATCCTCAAGTAGAAAACTCGTTAGCTCAAACCGCAGAATTATTGAGGGCGGATGTCGAATATCTGGAAAATCAAGCGCAAGTATTACTAAAAGAAGTAGTCAGTCAAGATAAGCTTAAATTGAATCGAATCTTATTACGCAATAATTCTTTAGCTTTACAAAGACGGGTGATTCGTCAATTTTTGCCTAATATTATTAATAAAAGCCCTAATTATGACCAAATAGAAGCAGTAGTTAATTTACTTTCTGCACCCAATAAAAGTCGTACTTCTAGTTTACCTGGAGGTGCGATCGCCGAGGTTCGAGGAGATTGGATTGTTTGCTCAAAAAAATCGCTCGATCTCGCCAACAACGAATAACTACTAAAAAGGGCGTTGGTGATTTGATGAATGACGTACAAAGTGTTTCGGTTCGTAGCATCAGCTATCAGCTTTTAGCTTTTAAAAATTCGATTAATATCCTACATTTTTAAAAATCATACCTTGACTTACCAACGCCCTAAAAAAAACAAGATTTTTTATTTTCTTTCGTTAGTTAATCTCAAAACATTTTAGGGAACTATATCATTAGCCATGATCGCAATTATTGATACTTTTAATCTTTTTATATTTGAACGCTAAACAATTGGGAGTTTTAACTTTATGTCCAAGATTTTGGTGATTGAAGATGAGCAACCTATTCGGGAAAACATCGTCGAAATACTCGAAATTGAAGATTACACTGTTTTGTCCGCTGAAAATGGTCAGATAGGAGTAGATTTAGCCCAAAAAAATCTTCCCGATTTGATTTTGTGTGATGTAATGATGCCAGAACTAAATGGTTACTATGTTCTTAGCGAATTACGTTCTCATGCTGAAACCCAAACAATCCCTTTAATCTTTTTAACAGCTAAAACTTCCAGAGAAGATATGCGTTTAGGTATGGATTTGGGTGCTGATGATTATTTAACAAAGCCATTTACTAGAGATGAACTTTTAGGAGCAGTAACAACCCGTCTAGTCAAGCAAGTATCGGCGGAAAGACATTCTCAAAAAAAATTAGATCGCTTACGCAATTGTATTTCTCAGTCTCTTCCTCACGAATTTCAAACCCCTCTCAACGGTATTATTGGTTTGTCTAGATATTTGCTAGAAGACTTTGACACCATAGATAAAGATGAAGCTTTAGAATTACTCGAAGAAATATATTTTTCTGGGCAACGTTTACACAAACTGACTCAAAACTTTCTACTGTATTCCAAGTTAGTACAAATAGAAAGTGACCCCAGAAGATTTAAAATGTTGCAGCAGCTTAACGAACAAGCGCAAACTGAAGGGATAATTACGGAAATTGCTCGACAAAAAGCCAAAGAACTCAAACGAGAATCCGATCTACGCTTAGAATTATGCTCCGCATCAGTATCTATTTCTATGTCAAAAATTAAGAAAATTGCTGAAGAGCTTATCGATAATGCCTTTAAGTTTTCTCGTCCTGGTTCTTCGGTACAAGTCAAAAGTAATCATGATGACCAGAATTTTAATCTGTTTGTGATCGATCGCGGTAGGGGTATGACCAAAACCCAAATTAATCAAGTGGGTGCTTATATGCAGTTTGAACGTAATATGTACGAGCAGCAGGGTTCGGGTTTAGGATTGACGATCGCCAAATTAATGACGGAACTTCATGGAGGAACTATCTCCATCGAAAGTCATCTAGGTAAATCTACTTGTGTTCATGTTACCCTTCCTCTCAAACAAGAGCATTAAGGCTATTAGTTAAAGATTTAGATAGGCTCGCAAAGATTCTCTCATACTTTCAATTGGTACGGACTGTTGTAACCAAATTTGTAGAGCAGATGCACCTTGCTGTACTAGCATTTCTAAGCCGTCGATCGCTATTGCGCCTTGCTGTTTGGCTAGTTTGAGAAATTGAGTCGGATTGGGAGTATAAATTAAGTCGTAGGCGATGGCATTGGCAGAGAGTTTTTGCATCAAACTAGTATCCACGGGAGAGGCATCCTGATGGGGAGACATTCCTACAGGAGTAGTATTAACTAGTAATTGCGTATTAGAAATTAAATTTGCTAATTCCGACCAAAGATGAGTCTGGAGAATACAACTAATTTGGGGGCTATTTTGCCAACTGTGACTAAATTTGTCTAGTTTTTCTCGATCACGCCCTACCACATGAATTTGCGGACAACCCAATTCCTTTAAGCCCGTGACTACCGCTCGTGCTGCACCACCATTACCTAATATTACTGGAGTTATTGGACTCCAATCGCGATCTAAATTCTGAAGTGGAGCAATAAAACCCGCTACATCGGTATTAGTTCCCTTCCAACCTGTTTCCGTACGCCATACGGTATTAACTGCGCCTACCATTTTGGCACTTGGAGTTATGTCTGTTAGATAGGGAATAATTGCTTGTTTGTGAGGGATAGTAACATTAAAACCTACTAAGGAAATTGCCTCAAATCCCGCGATCGCTTTAGCTAAATTAGCTGGAGTAACGGGCAAAGGAATATAGACATAATCTATTCCTAACTCGGCGATCGCACAATTATGCATAATCG
Source organism: Xenococcaceae cyanobacterium (assembly GCA_051439545.1). GTDB lineage: Bacteria > Cyanobacteriota > Cyanobacteriia > Cyanobacteriales > Xenococcaceae > JASJDJ01. The sequence goes on from JBFRWK010000118.1 coordinate 26,426, forward strand.
GGGAAAGAGAATGTTTGACAGGATCGCCGATTACTCCTAAAAGTTTAGTAGTACCTTTAATTAATGACATGAGAACTCAATGGTGGAATGTCTTTTTCAAGATCTTTTTAAAGATACTACTTAATCTAGATCGATAGCTATTAGCTTTTAGTTTTTAGTTGTTAGTTTTGATTAATCAAAGTGCCTTATCGATCTGTTACTACTTAGATCTAGAAATAGTAGATTTGTCTCATCGAATATCGATTAGCTTAAATCTTCAAGGTTGCTTTGTAGTTCTTTAGCTGTTTTCCCAGTAGCTTGTTTTGCATCTTCTACTGCTTGTTGAGCCGTATCTGTCGCTTCATCTAATGCTTGTTTGGTTTGATTAGAAGCATCGCTGATATTATCTTTCAAAGTTTGACTTCTTTCTTTAATATCTTGAACGGCTTCCTCGGTGTTAGCTTTTAAATTACGAGGAATTTCTCTTGTTGCTGCTTCAATATTCTCTTGAGTGCGATCGGTAATATTTTCTACGGATTCACCAAAATTATTTGATTGACGGCTTTTTGCTCTGTCTACCAACTCTTGGGCTTTAGCAGCAGTTTCTCCATCATATCGGCGATCGTCATTATAACCATTCATACCCCCTTGAAAGGATTGATTGGCATCATAATCATCGTAAGTATCGGACATTGCTCTTTTGCCCATATCGGTATCGGCTTTATCTCCAGCTTGAGGATCGATTTGTACTTATCTGTGTCTTATTACAAATCGACGCTCGGCGATGGCAGCAGCATTAAAAAGCTAATTTTTAAAGAAAAAGTAAACTAGCTTCACAATCGTCTAGTTCCAGTTCTTTTACTAGGAAATAAATAAATGAAGGAGTGAAAGTGTTAACAGAAATAGAAATTAACTCCATCAATCATTTAGGAATATTTGCAGGAATAGTTGATGAGAATGGTGACAATTTTTCCTTGAGGATATATTTCAACTTAAAGATAGATTCGCGATCGCTTAAGCTAAGAGCTTTAATTCCTGTAAGTTTTTCCACTAACTCTATACCAGCACTTGTACTAGTGGCAATTCCACTAACGAGATCTGGAGTCAAATCGAAACACCTAACCGCTCCCATCACGGCATAAGGGTCAGAAGCACACAGTACCGTACAACAAATTTGCTCCTTCATTTCTTCTAAGACAACCGCACCATTATAGGGTTCAAAGGGCGAGGCTCCAATTTCTGCCACTACCACATCTGGTTTCTCTCTAGCGATCGCAGCTAATAACTGACGTAGGTAGGGGCGAAACTCTTCTGGTGGACAGACAGAAGAAGGCAGACCTACATCGACAAAATCAAAAATTCGATCGGCTCCAGCATCTTTCATAGTAAGAATATCATGGTATTGTCCAGCCCCAGCTAATTTTGTGCCGACAACCTTTAAACCAAATTGCTTGAGTAAAGAAATAATAATTCTGGCTGCTGTTGTTTTACCCGAAGACATCGAAGTACCGAGCATCATAATCGTAGGACAGTCATAGGTGTGTTCTGGTACGGGATGGACAAAGTCTTCCATGCACATTTTCCGCCCCTGTCGGACTACATGACCTCGATAAACCATAGAAGTCAATGGTGGCAACAGGTAAGAAATAGATGTTGCCCGTCCGAAGAGTCCACCTTCGGTTAAAGCTTCCAAACGACCATCCGAATCAATATGTTGCCAATCTCCTACTGCTTCTAGGGTAGCTCGGCGCAGGCCAAAAGCACCAACAACTAAATCTCCCTGGAGAACTTCGACTATTCGCCCGCTAGTTAGTTCGACTACGGAACGTTTGCCTAGAGGCAAAATTACTTCACCAACTACATAATCTCCCGTTGCCCATCGATCTCGCGGTAGAGCAACAATCTCAAAGGGGTTTTCTGGCAGGTCAGATATGCGGGTAAGGGCAGTGAAAAAATATTTATTATTCATGGCTTTTTCCTTTCAAAGTCGGAGCTAATAATAATTGCGTCAACAGTGCGGAACGCTCGATCATTCCATCGAGATAGACAAACTCCCCAGGAGCGTGAGCAGCATCGCCAACTGCCCCCAAACCATCTAAAGTTGGCGTGTAAAGACTGGTTAAGTTACCGTCAGAACTACCGCCTGCCGTTCCCTGTTCGATTTCTATTCCTAGCTCTGATGCTGCTTGCCGTGCCAACTGCCACAGTTTTTGATTTCCTGGGCTTTTTTCCATCGGTGGACGATCGATCTTGCCCTCTACTATTAACTGAGTGCCAGGAGTTGTGGGCTGCAATCCCAGGATAGTTGACTCAATTCTCGGTACGTCCTCTGAATGCAGTACCCTTACGTCTACTACAGCCAGGCTTTCGGGAGCAACTACATTAGGGCGGATGCCACCATCGATAGTACCGACATTAACGGTAATGCCTCGCTGAGGATCGTTAAGTTGAAATAGCTTTTGCACCACAAAAGATAACTCTAAGATGGCACTAGCTCCCTTTTCTGGTTCTAGTCCAGCGTGCGCTGCTTGACCGATAATACGGATAATAAACTCGCCTACTCCCTTGCGTCTAGTTTTTAGTTTTCCTGTCGGCCCTAAGGAAGGTTCCATTACAAAAGCCCGTTCGGCAATTTTGGCTAAACGCCGAATCTGGGGTGTTGATTCGTGGCTGCCAATTTCTTCGTCAGAATTGATGAAGATCGCTGGAGTAATCTGGGGGGAAAAACCACAAACAGCTAGTGCTTCTAGGGCAAAGACAATCTGAACGAGTCCCGCTTTCATATCGTAGATCCCTGGTCCGTACATTTTTCCCTGTCTTAGGGATAAGGGCATTTTTGCCAGAGTACCCAAGGGCCAAACCGTATCGGAATGTCCTAGCAGGAGTTGAATTGGTTGAGAAAAAGAGTCCTCGCCCAAAATAGGTTTACGTCGGAGGTTAGGAACTGCTAGTAACTGTCCCCCAGTCTGACGACCCCGAATCCGCCGAACGCGATAGGCTCTTTTTTCTAAGGCTTTTTGCAGTAAATCCAAAACTGGTTGCTGAGAGGCAGGAACGGTAGAAGGAGACTCTGCCAGTACTAGCTCTTCTAACAAGCTAAGCATATCTCTTTGTCGGCTGTGGAGGTAGTCGAGGAGTTGTTTAGCTCTTTTGGTCGTCAGACTATCCGCGTGCATCATTGCTGAAATCCTTGGGGAAAGGGAAATGAGAAGCTCTGCTCGATTTTGGCATAGCGTCCTGGAGGCAGGTACGCCAGTAGGGGTGCTTGGATTAGCAAGTCTCGATCGTCGCGATCGGCAACTCTCAACGCTTGTGGTTGAACGTAAGCTGCTACAATTTGACCAGCAATTAGACTATTTTCTCCAAAACCATCGACAATCCGGTCTAATTTGCACTCTAGGAAAAGATAGGCATCTTTGAAAAAAACACTATCAATAACAGAAGCAGGAAAGGTTGGTAGCACGGTCAGAGTAGGTTTGGAATCATCTTCACAGCGCGGTGTAGCCCCTAAGCTAGTTAAAATTACCCGATCGGGTCGAGGAAAGCTAACGGTGAAGGCTTGCTCGCGACGTATATTTTGATAGGTGCGATGAGATGGGGTGCAAACAAAGCCAAAGTAATTTGACCAACCCAAGGGCATTGCCATGTTTTTAGGCGCGAGATCGTAGTTGCCATCTGCCTCCTTTGTCCCCACCACGATCAGTGGCGCAACAGTAAAAAATCTCGACCAGATTGGCAAACTCAAATCAAGACTTACCAGTTTGTCAGGCACAGGCTTAAGCATAGTCGATCGCAATAATTTAGCTATATTTTGAAGCTATAACAACAATTTGAAGAACTTGTGAGGTTATTTTCAGGTCAAAAAGGATTAGATCGAAGCTGATTGCTGAAAGCTGACTGCTAATTGCTATATTTCCTGCGATCTTGCACACTTCCCTGTTGAATTTCAGCTATTTCTCTGACTGTTTTTGCGTTCCGTTCGTGCAGCGATCGCTCTGGTCAAGGTATGGCTACTTTTTCGATGGAGTTTGCCGAATATCGACCTTTACTGAAAATTTGGTTGATAAGTTGAGATAACCTATTACCCATTACTAGAAGATACCCACTCGCATCGGTGTGAACAGTACCCTGCCGTAAAACGACAGGGCTTGCGTTCACTTCGTCAATAACTGGGGAATTACTACTGTATCGGGCAAAACCTCTATCCACACTACTGCACCACAGGATAAGGGATTATCTGGTTGATAGACTACTCGACAAGAACCTTTTACCTCAGCTATGTGGCAAGAGGTTTTACGAGAGCCTTGTCTAATGGTAATTACTGGTTCAAGAGTTTTATGCTTGCGATTGTGGTTTATTTGGGGTTTGTTGACGTAAATTCTAGTTGTCTTGTCGCAACGTTTTCTTCTCCAAGTACCTTTGAGACCTCGATCGCATTCTTTGACTTGGGGGATTCCTTTAATTAAGGGGATTTTCCAGACTCTACCTTCTTTTTTTGCTCCTTTAATTCTTTGTTGTTGGAGCAAAACTTTAACTCTGGATACGGAAATGTTTAATAAAGCGGTGCGACCCCGCGTCGGCGTAAGACGCAAGGGAATGCGCACCAAGACAAATGCAGCTTCTGTTGTCCCAACAATTTTATCCATGAGACTAAAATAAAATCTATCGCCATATTTCATTTTGACATCAATTGAGCTTCTTCCAAAAATAAAATAGTTACTGTTAACTTATGAGTTATGCCATCCTAAGTAAGGACGAGGAGGATTTTTATTGCCTTTAATTCGGGCGATCGCATAAACTCTTCTTTAATTGTAAGCACGAAAAAAACGATCGCTCTGGTCAAGGCATGGCAACTTTTTCCATGGAGTTTGCCGAATATCGACCTTTACCTGAAAATTTGGTTGATACGCTGAGATAAAGCGATCGACAAATACAAATATAGTTATGGTTATAGTTATAGATAGTTAGATTGTATTGTTTTTAGATTCTACCCTCTATTTTCATAATTTATTCCGTCGAACTAACTTTGATTCGTATCTTGACTCAAGCTCTGATAATCTTAAAATCTTTTTGGTTTCCTCACAAGTTCCTTATTTTTTTCTTCCAAACTTATAAGTAGGATCAGCAATAGCCGAAATTAGAGGGAGCATCCTAAATTAGATCGCTTAAAAGCGATGTTATGCCAATGAAATAGTTTTGCAGAGTACCAGAGAGAACGAGGGGGTGGCTGCAGTGACTAAATTAGAACAGTTTGACAGCTACGAAGATTATCTAGACTGGTTTTGGAAGGCGAAACCGGCAAAGACTCCCTTCTCTAAAAAACAGTTTTATCGTTCTTCGCTTCGCTACTCGGGTAAAGGTGAAAAGCATTTTGACTTAGATGAAGGTAGAAAGCGTTTTGAGTTTCCATCACCACATAAGACTCCATCATTAAATCCTAATCACCCACTCAACCCGAACAACCCAAGAGGATGGATTCATCCACTAAGTCCGAATAATCCGAATAATATTCACCAGCCTAATCACCCACTCAACCCGAACAACCCAAGAGGATGGATTCATCCACTAAGTCCGAATAATCCGAATAATATTCACCAGCCTAATCACCCACTCAATCCGAACAACCCAAGAGGATGGATTCATCCACTAAGCCCGAATAATCCGAATAATATTCACCAGCCTAATCACCCACTCAATCCGAACAACCCAAGAGGATGGATTCATCCACTAAGCCCGAATAATCCAAGTTGGTCTGGTGATTCAAGTTTTTCAGCGACTAATCCGACTGATCCTTTTAGGTCTGGTGATTCAGATTTTTCATCGACCGATCCTTTTCCTTTTGGGTCTGGTGATTCAGGTTTTTAAGGCTGTTTCCACTTATCATATATAGCGGTGAAATGTTCGTATATTCTATCAGTCCCCGCTTCATTTCTCCGCTCTACGATCCAAAGCTTAAAAGTCTTGCCATATTTAACTACTATATCTACAAAAAATTCATGCAATAGATTTTCTTCAACGAGCTGTTCGTCAATATAAATAGAGAGCTGTTCCAAAAAATTCAAAATTTCTATAATATCTCGTCTTAGATCTAAATTTTCATCTAGTTCCTGACGTACTATTTTTGCATATTCAGAATCGGACTTTCCTTTTACTAGATCGTATATCTTATCAGTATTTTTTTTAGCATCAAAAAAATTAGGATCATTCCAGCGGTTGATACATTCTATTGTCCGATCGATCTTATTAGATTCAGCATTTAATTTTATAGTTTGTCCTACATAAAAGGCACCAGTCACTCCTGCACTGGATGCAAAGGTTGTGACTATAAATTCTAGAATGTCTCTGTGTTTTGGTTTTGCTATATAAATTCCTATCAGTATACTTGACAATATAAAAGATATAAAACCAATAGTTAAAGTAATAGTTATTTTTATTTTTATTTTGCCTGGCAGATTCTGATAACTCATTTAATGAGGTAAGCTCGAATATCTTCCACAGTTAAGACTAAGAACATAGATGATGGAAATACCTTGGTAAGATAATAAAGATAAAAGGTGCTTATCTCCTGTAACAATATGGGTTGCCTTCCCCGTAATTGCACACTCTATAACCATATCATCATCTGGATCGTTGGGGACAGCCTTAAGTCTTCCAGAAATCGACACTAAGCGAGAAAAACTCTTAACTTCTTCAATAGCAATCTGTACTTTTTCCTCAGAGAATTTGAACTTAATCAGCAGCTTTTGGGCAAACTCATCCAGAATTTCCCTGCAAATGACAGATTCAAATTGTCCCATTTTTGCCAGTGCTAAACAGCGAAACGGACTACCCTTCTGGGAGAATAGGGCAGAAAGCAAAATATTAGTATCAAAAACAACGATATACTTCACTATTTTTCATGGACAATTTCATCAATGAAAGCTTCCTGCTCATCTTCAGTCATCTTATCCCAATCATAACCCCGTTCTTGTGCTGCTAATCTAACTTTATCAGAGCCGTATTGAGACAGTAATTGCCATTGTTCCCACTGTTGACTTCTAGTGGTCAATTTATTATACATACTTATACAAAGCTATAAATAATGTATAAGTATGCGACCCCATGAATTTGCGGAACAAGTAGGAGTATCGGTAGAGACATTGAGAAGATGGGA
>JBFRWK010000119.1:0-4492 GCA_051439545.1 Xenococcaceae cyanobacterium
ATTGTCACGACGAGCAACACAGAGGTACTGTAGCAGAGCCACTATTTTGAGGAGCCGTGTGAAATGAAAGTTTCAAGCACGGTTTTGAAGCCGAGTATTAACAGCGATGTTAATGCTTAGGATAACAAACATCACTAACTGCCAGCCTCTTATCCTATTGGCGTAAGAATTATCAAGTTGCTGCTGTAGATGCCGACCCTAACTTCAATCTCTCTAGATGGTTAGACAAAGGCAGTCTCAAAGATATACCTCACATAGCAGAAATAGATGAAGGAAATCTCATACAGACTATTGAAGATATAGGAACTGATAAAGATATTGTCCTTGTAGATATTGCGGGCTTTGGTAATCAAGCTATGGTCTATGCCATCGGGATATCTGACTTAGTTATTATTCCTTCTCGTCCTTCAGAAGATGATGTATTAGAAGCTCTTAAAACTAAGAAAGTAGTAGAAAATGCAGCCAAACTAACCCGCCGTAATATCCCCTATCAAGTAGTACTGACGCAAGTAAAGTTAGGTACTCTGGTTTTGACTCATACTTTAAAACAGTTTGACGCATTCAACGTACCTCTATTTAGGATTTGCTCAAAAACTTTGAAACATTGAGCTAAAGAAGGTTACAGCTATTCAGGAGGAACCAAAAAGTTAGGTTCAGGGGGCGGAAAAGCCCTAAAATTGGTGAAACCCCCTTGCACTTCCTTGGCTAGAACAAATGTACCGTAAAGCTGACCGGAATGAGCTGACCCCAGAAAATTTTGAATTACCCAAAGAGACAAAGTTGTTAGCAGATAATCGCGTTTGTAATCATGGCCGAATTGATTCCTTGGTCAGAACTCGCGCGTTCCTTAGCGGAGGAAACCTCCGCAGGGTCGCTCGTCAATTTGAAGAGGAATATGCAGAAAATTTCTCAGAAAAAATGGGTGCACCAGCCAAACCGTTTCGGATGGCATTAGGGGCGTTAATTATTAAGGAAAAACTAGGGACTTCGGATAGAGAAACCCTAGAGCAAATTAGGGAAAACCCCTACTTACAGTATTTCATCGGCTTATCCTCCTATAGCAATGAAGCCCCATTTGAACCATCGATGATGGTTTATTTTCGAGAAAGAATCAACATAGATTTTGTCAAGAAAATCAACCAAAGAATGGTGAAAAATTTCCAAGCAGAAACAGAAGAAACCGCAACAAAAACAGAAACCGAAAAAAAAAAGAAGAAACGGAAGTAGAAAAAAACCAAAATAAAGGGAAGTTAATATTAGATGCTACTGTGGCCCCAGCTGATCTAACTTATCCTAATGACCTAACCATATTAGAGCGAACGAGAAAGCAAACAGAAAAAATTATAAATGCTCTCCATAAAAACCGAAAAAACAAGCTAGATAAAAAGCCAAGAACTTATAGAAAGAAAGCTAGAAAAGATTATTTAAAAGTAGCCAAAAAACGTCGCCCCTCTCGCCAAGAAAAAAGAGATGCTATTAGCAAACAATTACAATATATAAAAAGAAATCTGTCCCATATAGATAAGTTAATCGATTCGGGAGCTGCTGATTTAACTAGCCTAAATCCTTCCCAATATAAGAGCTTGTTAGTAGTAAGAGAAGTTTACCGTCAACAATTATGGATGCAGGAGAATGAAGCCAAAAGAATTGACGATAGAATTGTGAGTATAACCCAACCACATATCCGCCCTATCGTGAGAGGAAAAGCGGGTAAATCAGTTGAATTTGGGGCCAAACTCTCAGTAAGCTGTTTTGATGAATATGTGTTTTTAGACTATGTTCGTTGGGATAATTTTAATGAGTCTGGAGACTTACAAAAACAAATTGAAGAATATAAAAACTACACTGGATATTACCCATCATCAGTTCACGTAGATAAAATTTATCGGACTAGAGCCAATAGAGCTTGGTGTAAAGAAAGAGGAATTAGACTTAGTGGCTCCCCCTTAGGAAGAAAGCCTAAAAATGTTAGTAAGGAAGCCAAAAAACAAGCGCAAGATGATGAGCGTTTTCGCAATACTATCGAAGGAAAATTTGGACAAGCAAAGAGAAAATTTAGTCTCAATCTTGTGATGACAAAACTGACTACAACATCAGAAAGTTCTATTGCCATCACCTTTTTAGTCGTTAATCTTTCTAAACTGCTTCGGCAGTTTTATTCGCTTTTTTTCTCTTTTTTGCTTTTGACTAGAACCCCTGAACTAAATTTTCCCGGTCGCCTTAAGAAAACTTATGTTACAAGCAGTTTGAAAACAGTAAAGCTTATCTTTTAAACAAGCTGATTCTTGTTGATTTTTTCGGCTACTTTTTCAGCAAACCCTATTTAAAACTAGAATTGCTAACCGTACTATTTATCAGACATCTAGGTTCAGTGGGGAAACTCCTATTACTGCTGAATTTAGCGGTAAAGCTAGCTATGAAATTATCTCTCTAGCTAAAGAGATCGAAAAACTCTTAAACTTCTAACTGTATGTAATGATAACTATATATAGTGATCTAATGATGTAAAAACTAAGTTATCTAAGTATTTAATACTTTAATGATTTAATAATATAAGGATGTAATGATATGAGTAAGTCTAAGAAGCTAGGGGATATAGATACATCAGCATTAAGTGAGTTAGCTGCTAATTTTCCGTCTACTAGTCCTCGAACCAAGGAAGATAAAGATAAATCTACTGAGGAGAAAGATGTAACTATTACTTTAAGGATACCCTCTAGGATAGCTAAGGATTTAAAGTTGAAAGCGGTGATGGCTGATAAGACTCAAAGAGAACTAATTCTAGAAGGTTTAAAATTAGTGGGCGTTGAGATTAGAGATGAAGATATTGCCGATCGTCGGAAAAATTAAGTAGAGCTTCTCCACTTTTATTTCCATATATTCCTTTGGACTCCCATCGAGGATTATCCCAGGGCAAACCAAGCGAGATGTAAGCACCATCCCTCTTGCTAGACTAAGACAAGACGAGTTAAAAAAAAATACGATAGATGGAACAACAAACCCTAGAGGGAACTTGGGAAGAAATTCTACAACATAGTGCGGAATTAGCAGGTCAGCGAGTCAGATTGACTATTTTGCCCCCTAGGGCTAAAAATCAGACCACGACACTAACCCTAGACCAAAAATTAAAAGGAAGAGTTGGACGGGTTAACTTTCAGCCAAGAGACTTATCTGAGCGAGTAGAAGAAGCCTTTACAGAGCTTTTAGACACTAAAGACTGAGCGACATTAATCAATGACCCTTTGCGATGCTTCTCCCCTAATTGCCCTAATCAACAAAGGTGATGACAATCATCAACGCTGCGTTAACATTTTACCGTCACTGCTAGCTCCCCTCATCACTACTTGTGCTTGTTTTACCGAAGCTATGTATTTATTGGGTCAATATGGGGGTTGGTTAGCACAACAAGAATTATGGGGTTATGTAGCTGATGAAATCTTAGTAATACACCATCATACTTCAGATGAACTAACCAGAATGGAAACTTTAATGGCTCAATATCGAGATGTGCCAATGGATTTAGCCGATGCTTCTTTGGTAGCGATGGCTGAAGTGCTTAATCGAAGACAAATATTTACCCTTGATAGCGATTTTTACATTTATCGATTGTGGGGAAATCAATCGTTTGAAGTTGTCCCCTAAAGGAGAAACAATCAATCGATGGCAGCCCGTAGCGATCTTCGGTGTAACCAAGCCATAAGATGAAAAGTTAAGGTCTTAGCTCAGGGGGAAGAATCCAAATCGTACATTTAGGATTCATATCCTTGCGACACTTGATGAGGCGATCTTGATTCCAATTCATGATTTCCCGTCCAGACAGCTTGAGAGTACTATCATACTGATATTCGGGCAACCACAAGCCCAGACAAAAACAGATCATTCCCACCACCGCCAGAGCCACTACAGGAGAAAGCCAGTCAGTCAACTTCACCCAAATAGGGTCAAAACTAGCGAAGCTGTCATAGAGTACAATCTAGCTCGAAACCCTTGCTCTGTAAGGATTTCAAAATTATGATTTTGAAAATTTAGCGATCGCCAGAGCAGAGTAATTTTTGCAGCCTTTGAGCAGAAGCTGCAAAACTAGAAATCTTTATCAAAGTAACTAAATCGCTGAAAACTATACACTGTAAAGATTACAGTGATTATTACTAAAAAGCGATTATTACTGTCTCAAACACCGAAAGCTGCAAAATTATTTCAAAATGTTAAAGATTGCACCTCATGTCACGTTCGCTAGTTCTTCCCCAAGTCGATGTGGCCTGATTTTACATGTATCTCGGTCGAACCCCACTCTGGCAGTTCTGGCAAATCGTAAGCTACGCAAAAGTCCGATACAGTTAGTTCTCCAGGTGTCTCGGCTAGAAAAATGAGCGGTACTGACACAGAGTCAATTTGGGAGAAAGATACTGACTCCACGACTAGATTGCCTTCCCCTTTAGGCTGAATTAGACGAATCTCGGCTTGAGTCGCTTCATCTGGAGCAGTTCCAGTC
>JBFRWK010000120.1:0-4064 GCA_051439545.1 Xenococcaceae cyanobacterium
TAGCCTAACCCGTCGGAAGGCCGGTTCTTGAAGGGTGGGAAGGGAGAAGCGGGAATTTACTCAACAAAGTGCCTTAAGGGATGTTAATCCTTACCCATTGAATTAGAAATTGAATTAAACGCAAAAAGATAAAAGAGTAATAATTTCTGTTGATGGAGGTCGCACCAGAGTTAGAAATTATGACCAGAAGAAAACCAATCCTAAAACTAAGAGAAAAAAATATACAGGAGAATGGATTGAACCAAAACTTCTTACTATCTACACCGTAGATGAAAAAGGAAAAAAACTCAAAAACGGTCGAGTGACTCTGATTAATGATGGGACTTATGGCAACTATAAAAAGTTGCTCTTGATTTTGGAAATGTATTTAGTCAGCTTGGGCATCAGTCGAGCTAAACAAATACTACTGATAGCTGATGGTGCTGAATGGTATGGGCTACATATTCCACCTCTACTAAATCGCGATCGCTTGTGCCGAAAAAATCTATTATCTTGTTGATTTTTATCATGGAACAGAACATTTACGGAGTTTTGCTGAGGCTACTTTTAATGATGAAAAAGAAAGAAAGGCTTGGTTTTTTTCAGCCCGTAAGGATTTAAAAAATGGCAAAATAGACTCATTGCTTGAACAGATGAAACAGAAAAGAAAATTAAGTCGTGGTTCTCGTCGTCAAATCATGACCAATCAAATCAATATTGGGTGATTTGGTAGTGGTTAGAAAGGTCAAATAATGCTGTATGGGAGTAACCACTTCATAGTCTTCATCCAGCATGAGCCAAATGATTTGATTGGTTATGGGGTCAGTACCTTTTTGTAGTGTTAATTTCATGTACTAACTATACAGTACTGCTTATGCTGTGTAAATAAATTTATGTGACAAGTTGTAATTACACTGCGTCAACAAAATGCGTCTTTGTTGTTGTTGTTTATTATTAATTTCTTGTATTAAATAACCAATAAAATCATGCACAGAGTTAAAGGCTATTCATCTTATGTGCTGAGAAAAGAATTTCCCCATTTAAAGCGAATGCCTAGTATGTGGACTTCTTTGTTACTTCGTTTCGACAGCAGGGAATGTTTCTAGTAGTACAATCCAGAAATATATTGAAGCTCAAGGGAAGGACTGACTGCTGCTAAAGCAGCCTTTAGTTTTCATCCCACGGGTAAAACCCGCGCGATGCTCTCAACTGGGTTATTTTTGTAAACGCACTATTCTGCTTCTCCCATAAAGTAAGCTTGTATGCTTTCTGGAAGTTCGTCATCAAAATCTGCTGCCATCATTACTTTTCCTTCCCATCCCCCAGGTTTTCTTGGTTGTCGATCTTGTTGATAGGGAATAAGTTTAACCAATGGCTTTCCCGCTTTAGCAATTATGATTTCTTCTCCTGCTAATGCTGATGCAATTAATTTTGACAGTTGCGTTTTTGCTTCGTGAATATTGGCAATTTTCATTCACTTAGTTTAGCTAGACTTAGCTAAGTATACCTCAATATTTAATTTTAATAGTTCTAAGAAAATGGAATTATTTAAGATCGAGCCAAAACTAAGAAGTTGCTGAAAATTCTGTATAATTGGAGTCTATGATTACACAGCTAGCTTAAGATTTCCTAGAAAGAGCGATCGCTCTTTGATTAATCATTATGCTCAATCCTAATTTAGAAGAAATAGAACTTTCTCAAGACGATTATCAGCGTTATTCACGCCACATTATTTTGCCAGAGGTAGGACTGGATGGGCAAAAAAAACTAAAAGCTGCCAGTGTTGCTTGTATTGGAACGGGGGGACTTGGTTCGCCCTTGTTATTGTATTTAGCAGCAGCAGGAATTGGCAGAATTGGGATTATTGACTTTGATATTGTCGATAGTTCTAATTTGCAAAGACAAATTATTCATGGCACATCCTGGGTAGGCAAACCGAAAATTCAATCTGCTAAAAATAGAATTTTAGAAATTAATCCAGATTGTCAGGTAGATTTATACGAAACTGCCCTCACTTCAGCTAATGCTTTAGATATTCTTGCCCCGTATGACGTGGTGATAGATGGTACGGATAATTTCCCTACTCGTTATCTTACCAACGATGCCTGTGTTTTGCTTAATAAGCCTAACGTATATGGCTCTATCTTCCGTTTTGAAGGGCAAGCTACTGTATTCAACTATCAAGATGGCCCAAATTATAGAGATTTATATCCCGAACCACCACCACCAGGAATGGTTCCTTCTTGTGCCGAAGGCGGGGTTTTAGGAGTACTTCCTGGCATTATCGGGACAATTCAGGCAACAGAAGCAATTAAGATAATTTTAGGCTCGGAAAATACTCTCAGTGGTAGACTTCTACTTTACAATGCCTGGGATATGCAGTTCCGCGAGTTAAAGTTACGCCCCAACCCCGAACGCCCTGTAATCGAAAAATTAATCGATTATCAGCAGTTTTGTGGTATTCCTCAAGCAGCAGCAGCAGCAGAGAAACAACAGCAATCTCTCCCTGAAATGACGGTTCGAGAGTTAAAACAACTGCTCGATAGTGGGGAAAAAGGCTTTTTGTTACTGGATGTGCGAAATCCGAATGAGTACCAAATTGCTAAGATTCCTGGTTCGGTTTTAATTCCTCTGTCTGAGATTGAAGATGGTTCGGGTATCGAGAAAATTAAAGAAATAAGCAACGGTCATCGTCTTATTGCTCATTGTAAGATGGGTGGGCGATCGGCAAAAGCTTTAAATATTCTCAAACAAGCAGGTCTTGAAGGGACTAATGTTAAAGGGGGTATTACTGCCTGGAGTAAAGAAATCGATCCTAGCGTACCTCAGTATTGATTAGATATTAGTTTTTAGTTTCTATAGATTAGCGATCGCCCTGACTTTTGTGCGATCGCTTTTTATGAAAACCTATACAAAATTTAAGTTTAATATTGATTAAGATTAATACCTGCTTCTTTCGCCATTGCCTGAATTCCTTTTTTTTCTAGGCTCTTAATTGCTTTGGTCGAAAGACGTAGTCTCACCCAACGATTTCCTTCTGGCCACCAAACCCGCTTCCATTGCAAATTAGCGTTTTGCAATCTTTTGGTACGACGGTGAGAGTGAGAAACCGCAAAAGCGTTGTTAGCTTTTTTTCCAGTCAGTTGACATCTGCGAGACACAACTATCCTCCTATTTTATATCATAATCTCTTAGTATATCAAAAAAAATGAATCTCATCGATCGAAGAACAAAAATGTTGTTTTTTTTAAACAGAATTATTCTCGACAAATATATTTATAAGGGCAAAGGATTCTTTGCCCTTACAGGATTTATTCATTAGCAGTAATTACTTGAATTTGCTCGACAACAATTTCCATCTCTGTTTCAGTATAATCGTGGTCGCCTTCATGCAAGTGATGGGGTTCTAATCCAATCGTTCCAGAAACTTCTACTATAGTATCGGGAGTATAAGTAACATCATTATCTTCAAGATGAATAATAATTTTATTAGTACCATCACTCAAAACATAGTCTGATGTCCCTTCTATCTGTTCGATAATTTTGCCTTTTACAGTTACTTTTTGACCTTCTACAGGATTTTCTACGATCGAAGAAAAGTCAGATATTTCTGTTTGAGATAAGGCTTTAGGAGCTATTAAAGAGTTAAGAGCTACTAAAACAAAAATAGAGCAAATTGTTTGAAGATTTTTCATTATTAACTTAACTATATATAAACAGGCTTATATTTACTTGCATTAAGTAAATATCAAAAAATGATAATAAGCTAAAAAGGTTCAAAAGCTGCCAATATAGTATTCGTTTATACTAAAAACTTTTTTTAATTTGTTTTAATCCCACATTCATCAGCCCCAGTTACCCAACAGCAAACACCATACAAACAAAATCGTCACACCATCACCCTAGTTCTAAACCAACTGTCCGATTTGAAGATAGAAGAGGGACAGAGAATTAATGTAGGGGTTACAAAAAAATATGACAAAGTAGGACAGTCGCGGAAGGGGGCTTTTACATCAAGTTTTTGATTAAGGTACATTGACCAAGGTTTATTGAAGCCCCCTTCGCGGACAAATTGCCCCTCTTTT
>JBFRWK010000121.1:0-13473 GCA_051439545.1 Xenococcaceae cyanobacterium
GATATATACCAACAGAGCAGGTACGAGGCAAACCACGCTTAAACAGCGACATTTATGCAATCGGAATGATTGGCATCCAAGCGCTTACAGGGATACATCCTCTTCACTTGCAGGAAGATGCTGACGGTGAAGTCATTTGGCAAAATCGGGCAGAGGTTAATGATCGGCTAGCTGCTATTCTCACCAAGATGGTACGCTACCACTTCAAAGAACGCTATCAGTATGCGACTGAAGTACTGCATGCACTCGAACCCTTAGCGAATTACTACACACTCATCCAATCAACCTCGGCCACTAGGCAGACAAGTCCAGAAGTAGCCGTCGAACCTGAGCTGCGGGAGACGAAAGTGTCTCTAGAGGTTGACCCCCCAGATGCACAAGCAGTTCCTGAACCTAAGCTACAGGAAAAGAAGGTAGTCCTAGATCTTAAACAGCCAACTCCAGAAGTAGCCGTCGAACCAGAGCTACGGGAGACGAAAGTGTCTCTAGAGGGTGACCTCCCAGATGCACAAGCAGTTCCTGAACCAGAGCTACGGGAGACGAAGGTAGCCCTAGATCTTAAACAGCCAACTCCAAAAGTAGCCGTCGAACCAGAGCTGCGGGAGACAAAAGTGTCTCTAGGCGTCGATCCTTGGAACCTAGAGGCAGTTCCTGAACCAGAGCTACGGGAGACGAAGGTAGCCCCAGATCTTAAACAACCAACTCCAGAAGTGGCCGTTAAACTCGAGCTATGGGAGACGAAAGTGTCTCTAGAGGGTGATCCCCCAAATACGGAAGCAGTTCCTGAACCAGAGCTACGGGAGACGAAGGTAGCCCTAGATCTTAAACAGCCAACTCCAGAAGTAGCCGTCGAACCAGAGCTACGGGAGACGAAAGTGTCTCTAGGCGTCGAACACTCAGATGGGCAAGCAGTTTCTGAACCTAAGCTACAGGACAAAAAGGTAGCCCTAAAGCCTGGAAAACTAACTTCAGAATTAGCTCTTGAGAAGCAGAAAAAGAGTAATTTAGTTTCTTCTCCAGCAGATTCATTAGCACCGTCGAAGGATTTAGAGTTAAACCAGGCTAATATCTTTGTACGTCTCAACAAATATCGACTGCTGATTGGAGCAGGGATTGTGTCTGTGCTTGTCAGCATAGTTGCTGGTTATACTTACATGACCCACAGGCACTCTTACTTACAGGCGCAGGGAGCTTTAGAGCAAATCGAGGAGCTGAAGATAGCCGAAAAATATCAAGAATGCGTACAGAAAGCTCGAACATTTCCCAAAGATTATTCAGACTTACAGGCTGAAGTAAAAACTCTGCTGAATGAGTGCGAGCAACTTCAGGCTGAAGTACAACTGACTGAAGCTCAAAAGCTGGCAGAACAAAGCAGATTTAAAGATGCGATCGCTCTTGCTGCTCAAATATCCACTGATACGGATATTTATTCAGAAGCACAACAGCTTATGTCTCAATGGTCTGAAAAAATTTTCCAAGTCTCTAGCAATAAATACCAAGAAGGGAATCTTAAAGAGGCACTAGCGATCGCGGGAGCTATTCCTAAAAACAGTCCCTTAGCTAAAAAGGTACAGGCGAAAATTAAGCAGTGGGACAAGGAATGGCAACAAAATCAGACTCATCTACAAACAGCTCAGAAGGCACTAGATGAACGTCGCTGGCAAGATGCGATCGATACAGCCAAAAAAGTTAGTAATACCGACTATTGGCAGAAGCAGAGCGAGCCAATTATCCAAAAGGCAGAAGCTGGAATGTCAGCTGCTCAAGCTGCTGCTTCTAGAAAAACTTATTCTGCGCCTCGTAAAACTTATACGCCACCACCCTCGCCTCCTAAAAACTATACGCCACCACCATCCTCTTCTACACCCAAATCATTTCCAAAACGAGAGCCTATACCATCAACTGCTCCCTTCCCTATCCATCGCTCTAGCTCGACTTCCGATCGTTCCAGCTCAACTGATGATTGGACTTGTTTAAATAATCCCAATCCCAAATGCCATAAATAGAGCGGGTTCATAGTTATTAGTTAAAAAAACAATATTGTAACCATCTTTCTCTGCTTTTCCATGTTGGTAGAATCGCCTAGTCTAACAAAATATTACCCAGAAAATAAAAGTCCAATACCGACAAGAGCGATCGCAACTCCTAAAATTCCTCGTAAAGTTATTTTGTCGCCTCTTATCGCTGCTATGGGTATGACGAATAACGGGCTAGTAGCAAGTAAAGTTTGAGCAATACCTGCGGGAGCAAACTTAAAGGAAATTTGTTGAAGCCAAATACCTAAAAACGTACTGGCAAAAGCAGTCAGAGTAATTATGCCCAAGAGACGAAGAGATAGATAATCGATTAAGCGATCGTTTCGAGCCTCTGTAGTGTTTTGTTTTGATATCTTAGAAGGCTTTAACAAAAGTAACAAGACGATCGCATCTCCTGCTGCTATCCGAATTAAACTACTCCAGAGAGGGCTAATATCTGATTCTACTAAAGCAAAACGAGAAAAGACCGCACCAATAGATGATGTAACAGCAGCAATAATGCCCCAAACAATTCCTTTTCTCCAAGTTTGTTTACTTTCTATCGCTACAGGACTTCTTTCACTAATTACCCAGGCAACACCAAGCAAAGTAAGCAAAATACCACACCAGGAATTAATACTTAATTGTTCTCCCAAAAAAACTAGAGCTAAAAATGCACTCATTACAGGAGATAAATTTTCCATTAATAGGGTGCGTCTTGCTCCTAAATTATTTAATGCCGAAAAATACGCAGTATCCCCCAATCCTATACCTACAATACCACTTAATGCTAAAAAAATGACGGGTACTAGAGAAAAATCTACTTGCCTTTTCCCCTGCCAAAAAATAGTAATAACCAGAAAAGCGATCGCGATTATGCCTTTAAGAAAATTAAGTTGCAAAGGCGGAATGTTTCTACCAAGCAGACTATAAACTATCGAAGACAACGCCCATAAAAAAGCAGCAATTAAAGCTGCTGTTTCTCCTAGATATTGCCCGAAAATATTCAACTCGCTAACTGTCTCCATGACTTAGTTATTAGCTATTAGTTATTTGTTTATTCTATCGGTATAAACAGAAAAGGTGGACAATGCCCACCTCATAACTAATCTCTAGATTTTTATAATTTAATTATTTATCCGTCTACTAGATCGGCAAGTGCTGCATCCACCTGCTCTGGAGTACTGATATTATCGCCAAAACCATCTAGCCAATTTCGTCCGAAAAGTTCGCCAGAACTACCACTATAGGCATTTGTTTCTGCTTCTGTATCTAGGCGATCGGAAAAAAAGTCTGCACTAATGATTTTATTATTGAGAGTAATAATATCTTCATTTTGTGCGCCTAATCCCACTTCTAAAGCAACAGCAGCTAAGGACACATTACCTAACTCTATTTGGTTTGTCCAGAAGTTTAACCCTTCTTCATCACCATCGCGATTGAAAGCTAACTGATAAACTGCATTTACTCTGTCTCTGTTACTATCGAAAACACCAAACAGTCGATCGGCTTCTTCTGATGTACCAAACTGATTGACAATTTGATTGTAAACAGCTTGTTCTGCACCAGTTAAAGTATCGCCGTTTCTAGGAGAATAGCTGACATCATTTTCGGTTAAAACATCATTCCAGAATGCAAGTCCCGATCTATCTGCGGGTCTACCATAGTATGCCACATAAGCGATTTGTGCCGTTCCCCCAGTTAACTCCAAAATAGGATTTTCTATTTCCTGGTTTCTTTCTGTAATGAGTTGTACGTCAGAGTTTAAATCTTCTAAATCTCCTTCAATACCGACCTCAAACTCCTCACCATTTGGTAGGTTTATAGTTTGACTCTCGGTGAAGTTACCTAAATATTTATCATTGGTTTCTATTTCTGTAACCAACTCATCATAAGATAAGGTTTCATCTTCAAAGCGAAATTCTTCGATTCTATTTTCGGGGTTTTGCCAATCGGGGATAAAAACCAGTTGACTATTGGACGTATCAAATAGTAATAGAGTACTATCAAAATACGTAAGGGCAAAACTGTCCTCGTTATTAAAACTAATACCATCTGCATCTACAATATCACCATCAGAATTACTAGCATCGATTGCTACAAGAGTCTGACTGTCTCTGACAAGATATAGATCGCTACCCAAACTACCAACAAAAACAGCATCTGCACCTTGTTCATTGGCTTCATAACCTGGGGTTAAGACATCATCACCATCTAAACCATAAACAACTTCTCTTTGCAAGCCTTCTATTGAATCGTTATCGCGTGTTCCTATTCTTTCTGTATAACCTGGTAGAGTCATTGTCGTAATATTAATTGGATTTAATATGTATATGATGGCTATTCTAACCACCATTTTGGTTGTTTAGAGAAATTTGTATTTTAAGTTACAAAAAAATAAAGTTTAAAATAAGTAAAATTGCTTAACCATCAACTAAATCCGTAAGGGCAGCATCTACTTGAGATTGAGAACTAATGGTTTCCCCAAAACCCCCTAACCAATTTCGCCCAAAAATCTCGCCATTAGAGCCACTATAACCTTCTATTTCAGCTTGGGTATCAATACTTCCAGAAAAGAGGTCTGCACTTTGAATTTTGTTATTGAGTACGACAATATCTTCATTTTGCGCCCCTAATGCCACTTCCATCGCAAAAGTAGCTAAAGTGACATTGCCATTATCTATTTGTCCTGTCCAATAGTCTAATCCTTCACTATCTCCATCTCGGTTAAATGCAAATTGATAAACTTGGTTTACTTTATCTCGATTACTCTGGATGTTGCCAAAAAGTCGATCGGCTTCTTCTGATGTTCCAAAATCATTAACAATACGATTGTAAGCATCTTGTTCGCTTCCCGTTAAAAGATCGCCTACTCGTGGGGCATAGCTAACTTCGTTTTCGGCAAGTAGGCTATTCCAAAAATTCCGTCCACCATTGTCTGCGGGTCTACCATAATAAGCAACATAGGCAATTTGTGCCGTTCCCCCAGTCAAAGTTAAAACCGTAGGACTAACACTAACATTGCCATCATCTAAGTCATCATCTGCTAAAAACTTGGCTTCATTATCGATACCGAATTCAGCTTCTTGTAAGTCTATAGCTGCTTGAGACTCGACTCCCGCATCAGAACTAATTTGAAAATCAATTTCAATTATCTTTCCCGAATCTACTGTAACAGGATTGCCAGGATTAATGAGACTAATTCTTACTTCCCCTGTTTCTTGATTAACATTAGCTACAGGATTTGGTAATTCTCGATCTGGATTTTCTCCTTCCCCACTAGTAATCCGCCAATTTTCAGCAATGCCAGTGGGTTTTACCCCTTCATTAGTAGCTGTGTCTTCATCGGGATCGATAAGAGTGAGAAAATCTGTATCATAGTTTAGAGTAATCCCTAAAGATTGTAGTCTTGTAGCTCCACTGATAAAAATTGGGACAGTAACAATCTCTCCTGGTATATTTGCTACATTACCAACCCTGAGATTTAGTCCAGTATTGGAATTTTCTTGATTATCCATATTTTCGCTTTATTTTGTAAATTTATTTGTAAAGACAATAAAATCGATCGAACTTGCAACTACGGAATTACAATCAATTAATATGTCTTCTTTGAGAACAAGATTTAACCGTAGAGTACCCAGTAAAACAGCGAAAATTACTATATTGCTCTAAAATTTAGGTTATAAATCTGGCGATCTTAGCAAGTTGATTAATGAACCAAAAAGTTGTAGTAATTGGTGGTTGTGGACGTATTGGCAAGAGTGTTGCTTTAGATATTGCTAACTATACAGATGCAGAAGTTACGATTACATCCAGACAATTTCAAGAAAAAATAGAAAATCCTCTCAAATTTTTAGTTTTAGATTTAGCAGATACAGAAGGATTAAAAAAAGCGATCGCAGCTTCCGATTTAGTCGTTCACTGTGCGGGACCTTTTCATTTTCGAGATGGCAGAGTTTTAAAAATTTGTATCGAACAAGGTGTGAATTATCTCGATGTTAGCGACCATCGCTCTTTCTATGAACGAGTTATTAAGTATCAAAATGAAGCAATTAACTCTGGAGTAACAGCTATTCTTAATACGGGGATTTTTCCTGGTATTTCTAATAGTATGGTACGGCAAGCTGTAGAACAATTATATGAGCCAAATAAAATTCATTTAAGTTATGTCGTTGGCGGTTCTGGTGGTGCTGGTTTAACCGTAATGCGGACTACTTTTTTAGGTTTGAGACAACAGTTTAATGCTTGGATTGATGGTAAATGGCAGACAGTTTTACCCTATACAGAAAGAGAGAGAATTGAATTTCCCGCTCCCTATGATAAGACTGGTGTTTATTGGTTTGATGTCCCAGAAACTTATACTTTTGCTGATTCTTTTCCAGTCCAAACCGTTATTACTAAATTTGGTTCTGTTCCCGATTTATATAATCACCTTACTTGGATTACTGCTCATATTTTTCCTTCTGCTTGGATTGAAAGTGATAAGGGAATAGAATTCTTTTCTCGTGTTAGTTACATAATGACTTCTGTAACGGATAAGTTTAGTGGTATTGGTGTAGCTATGAGAGCCGAAGTTAGTGGTAAACATAATAATAAAGAAGCCAAATATATCACTACCATGACTCACAATAATACCGCGATCGCTGCGGGTGCGGGTACGGGAAGTATTGCTGAATTGTTACTTAAAAATAAATTAAGTAAGCCTGGTATTTATCCTGTAGAACAAGCTTTAACTACAGATTTATTTACTCAATGTATGGAAAGTCGGGGTATTAGTATTAACGGTAATTTTGATAGTTAGTAAAATTTTATTTCTTTAAGTAGTTGTCTAAGCCAAGCAAGTACCTAGGAAGACCAAAGGCAATACCCTCTCGATCGAAAGCTAGCTTGAGGCGACGGCGAAATTCGCGACCTACTGCAAACTGCTGTATCGGCTGAGTTTTTAGCCAGAGTACAATTTCAACACCAGTTTCTGATATGTTGTTTACACCCAGAACATTAACAGGGTCAATAATCTGTTCTTGCCATTCTGGCTCGCGTTGCATCTGTTCTGCAACCTGTTTAATTATTGTCATTGCTCGATCGACATCGATATGATGAGCAATCTCGATAGTAAAATCAACACGAGACCAATCTTTCGTCAGGTTATGAACAATCGAAATGCTACTGTTAGGAATAGTTGTCAAACGTCCACCCGCACCCCGCAACTGAGTCATACGTAGATTCATGTCTTCAACAAAACCTGCTGCTTCTCCAGTTACTATGACATCACCAATTGCATATTGGTCTTCTAAAACAATTAGACTACCGTTGATGATATCTCTAATTAAATTTTGAGAACCGAAAGAGATGGCAAAGCCAAGAATACCTGCACCTGCTAACAAAGGACCAATGGGGATACGCAAATGAGCCAAGCTCAAGAAGATACCAATCAAAACTAAGGCATAGCTAATAATTCCTGATAGAACGTGCAAAAAAGTAGTCAATCGGAGCTTACGTCGCTTAGATAATATATTTGTTTCTCGATCTTTTTCAATCAATCCTTGTAAAATGCGATCGATGACCACAACACTAGCTTTAATTGCAGCATAAGTTCCCAAGATAATTCCTACTAATTCCCATTTAGTAAACAACCATTCTTGAATATGGCGGGTGTAAGGAAATAACCCAAAAATATAAGTCAAACCCACTAGCCAGACAATTACATGACCAATTTGTAGTAATCCTCGCTTGAGAGCATTTAAATTTTTCTGTCTTTCCCAAATTGTCTTTTGCTTCATAACTGCTATGAGTTTCTCTTGCTCAAGAGCATTTATTTCACTCAAATTAAGGTTTTTCTCTTGACGAACTGCTGAGGTAGGTTCTTGTATTTTTAGGTTCTCCCATTGGGCTTTCAAGCGTTTTTGCACTAGGAGAAATAGACCGCAAAGAAGCATCATTCCTAGTAAAATCGCTCCAGCGATCGACAATTGACGACGTACATAGGCTGGTTGACGTTCCTGTTGAGCTTGTATTAAAGCAGAACTAATAATTTTACTCCACCGTTCGCCTAGAGAAGATACTGACAATCCATGGATTTGAGCATCTAGTTTGGTAACATCACCAATCGATCTCGGTTGTAATTTTTGTCGATCGCTAACGATAAGCTTGGTTTGCTCATCGAGATGATTGACAGTGACAACAAGGGTGTGAGAGTCAAATCCTTGATTAACAATCTTCTGTAGCTGCTCCTCATAGTCCTTGACCCTCATGTTCATCGGTAGAAGGTTATGGGAAGTAGGACTAGAATTAGTTGCTGCCATTGCTGCCACAGCAAAAAGCTTGCGTCCATCAAGCTTGACATAGCTATAAATCAACTCCCGATTGCTGGCGATTTTTTCTTGGGGGACAGTTGTGACCATACTGTTAATCACCATAGTAAAAAGAACTAAGCTGGAGATAAATAAGATTAACAGCTTGCAGAATCGCCTCATCGCTTCATCAATCAGTATGAACTATTTTTCTTTTATATATGATAGTTAGTTTTTTAGATTATTCTTTCCAGTAATAATTAATCATCTTTATTTTGTATTGTATTTTACTTTTTTCTCCAAAATCTAATGTATTAATAAACACTATAATTTATTGTAAATAGAATATTCAAAGTTAGATTTTCCCAATCGATACGAATAGCGATCGACTTATTTTTGACCATCGATTTCAGTTAGTTTAAGTAAATAATCAGAATATATATAGTTGTTAATTGTCAGTGTTAGATAAAAACTTTATTGCTCTGTAGCTTATTCTCTTTGACTTATAAAGATTCAACTAAAAAAATAGAAGGAGGGCTTAAATATGCCTGAAACTCTCTTTAAAGTAGATTTGACTAAGCCAATGTCGGAACAAGATTTGCCTGGTCATAATCGTTGGCATCCCGATATTCCTGCTGTAGTTTCTGTCAATCCTGGAGATGTTTTTCGGATCGAGTGTAAAGATTGGACAGACGGACAAATTAAAAATGACGACGATCCTAGTGACATTCACGATGTAGACTTACGAGTAGTTCATGTCCTGAGTGGCCCAATTTATGTCAATGGTGCCGAACCAGGAGATATTCTGGTAGTAGATATTCTCGATATTGGGGCTTTACCAGGAGATGAATGGGGTTTTACGGGTATTTTTGCTAGAGATAATGGCGGTGGTTTTCTCACCGATCACTTTCCCGAAGCAGCTAAAGCTTGTTGGGATATTCAAGGCATATATACTAGTAGTCGTCATATTCCTGGCGTAAGATTTGCTGGTATAACTCACCCAGGTTTAATCGGTTGCGCCCCTTCTCAAAAACTCTTAGATTTATGGAATAAACGGGAAAAAGCCTTAGTAGAAAAAGGTGGCCCCCCTTGGAAGCCTAATATCCCCCCCTTAGCAGCTTTACCCAACCCAGAAAAAGCTATTTTAGGAACTTTAAAAGGGTCAGAATTCGATCGCGTCGCTGCCGAAGCTGCCCGTACCGTACCTCCTCGCGAACATGGAGGGAACTGCGATATTAAAAATCTTTCTAAAGGTTCGCGTATTTATTTTCCTGTTTATGTAGAGGGTGCTAAACTCTCCATGGGAGATATTCATTTTTCTCAAGGAGATGGTGAAATTTCCTTTTGTGGCGCGATCGAAATGTCGGGATATATCGATCTCCATGTAGATATCATTAAAGGTGGAGTCGAGAAATACGGTATGGTTAATCCCATTTTCAAACCAGGCCCTGTAGAACCCCGCTATTCAGAATATCTTATTTTTGAAGGTATTTCTGTGGATGAATTTACTGGCGAACAATATTATCTCGATGCCCATGTCTCCTATCGTCGTGCTTGTCTAAACGCGATCGAATATTTAAAAAAGTTTGGTTTTACTGGAGAACAAGCGTATTTACTGCTTAGTTGCGCCCCAGTAGAAGGGCGTGTTAGTGGTATCGTCGATATTCCTAATGCTTGTTGTACTCTAGCTTTACCTACCGCAATTTTTGATAAAGATATTCTTCCCAAATAAGTCGGGGTACAAATCAATACTTCTTGAATAAGCCTCTTGATTGATGGAAATGGGGAAATGGGGAAGTGGGGAAGATGATCGGTCATACACCACCTAGATAAGTCTTCTTGCAAATATATTTTTCAATGAAGCTATAAGCTAATGTAAGCCCCGAACGAGGATTGAACTCGTGCATTTAAAACTGCCATTCTTGATTTACTCACTTATCTAACCATTAACAGATAAGGATTGAGTAAAAAATGAGTAAGAATAAAGACAATTACTCAATAGGCTATGAAGCCTTACGAGATGACTTTGAGAAAGCTAAAAAGGAATGCCCTAAAGGTATTACAATTAGACGTACTGGGCAAACTATTGCCTACCAATTCCAATTACTCGGTAGTAGACGTAACCGAGCTAGTGGATGTACTTTTACCTTGGATGGTATTTATGAAGCACTCAAAAAGTCACGATTAATCGTAGAGAAGCTTAAGACAGTTAAAACTAAGTCTGAGTTTGACGAATGGTACGATGGCGTTATCCTCGAAAAAAATACTATTGAAGATGATAGTATTACTTTCAAGCAAGCGATCGCCAAAGTAGAAAATGATTTTTGGACTAGACCTAGTCGCACTGGCAGGAAAAGAAGTAAAGTACATCCTAGTGATAATTCGTCTTGGAAGCGTACTTATGGTGACTTCTATCGCTATTTACCACAATCCAAGATTCTTAACCTTAAAGATATCCTAACTGTAATCGAACGATGGGGAAAAGGTACTAAGAATTATGGCATGGCAATCGGAGCAATGAAAAAGCTAGCTAGGTTAAATAGAGACAAAGCTATTGTTGACGAGCTAAACGAATTAAATACTTCTCAAACTGTGTTTAATAAAAGACAAACAGTTGACTTGAATAAATTCTTAGAGTGGCGCGATCGTACTCTCGGTATCACTGAAGAATTACACCCATTAGCCAATTTAGATACTCGCAAAAGATGGTTATGGGCTTTTTCAATACAAATAGTTTATGGGTTAAGAATACACGAAGTATTTGCTATCGAAAACCTAGAACAAGTATTCAAGACTGAAGATGGTGAGACTATTCCCGCATTGAGCGATACTGGCAATACAGATAATATTTTGATTGTTGGCACTGAAACACGGTTAGGTACTTCTACTAAAACAGGATATAGGCTTGCTAGACCTTTTATACCTCCTAGTTACCCCGATCTAATCGAGAAACTAAAAATTAAAACGCCAATGTTGCCCATTAATAAACCTAGAAAGAACAGTTCCTTAGAAACTTCTAGAACTTTTTATAGTAAAACTGCTAGAGATTATCTTATACAATGGAACGCTCCATTTACACAGACACACGCCGAACGTCACTTAGCTAACTTACATGGTATACAAGCAGGAATTCCCATAGAAGTTAGATCGCAAAGCTTAGGACATACTCCTGAAATGAATGAACGTACTTACAAGAAACGGCAACATACAAAGGAAACGCTTAATATTTTACTTCAATCTAATCAAAGTGCTATTGACTTTGTAAGTGCTTTAAATATCGCCAAAAAACTAGTCAAAACTTATCCAAATAGCTATCAGCCTATAACGGAATTACTAGCTAAAATATACGGCAAAAATGAAGATGATGTAATGGAATTACTCTAAATAAAACTAGGTAGAGAATAATACTCTACCTATTGCCCATGTACATAAATATTGATTGATTAATCCTACTATAACAACTACCTACTCACTAGGTAGTACTTGCTCCGTCCTTATATCTGAGGAAACCTCAGATAGGGCGGTGCGCTTTTTTATTGCTAATCATCAACAAAAAGACGAGCGACCCCGCGCCGACGAAAGGCGCAAGGGAACGCGCGAGTTATTAGGGGAATAATCCCCTAACCTACCAAACTAATTAAGTACTCAATAACCTATAGTATAACCATACTAATAAATCGATTGTAGTATCAAAAACCGATTTTCATTTAACGAGATTTCAAGAGTTTGACACCCCAAAACAGGAGAATATATTTTGTAGTATTTTACTCGATCGCTTTAATAACATAATACAAATTAAATAACGGTAAAGCTTATTAATGCTCACAGCTACTACTGCTTTGCTTTTGTTAATTAGCACATCTGGGTTTAAGGGGTAGGACAATTGACGATCGGCTATCAATAATAATTGATAACTGCTCTTTTCGGTCTAATGCCCAGAAAACCCCGCGACCTAAAACCTAATTATTGCTACCACGTTACTACTCGCTGTAATAACAGGGAATTTAAGCTTATTCGTCATGAATGTCGTGAGGTGTTCTTATACGCCTTGAAACAAGCCAGAGAGAAGTTTCACTTTAAGCTCTATGCTCTCTGCATCATGTCGAATCATGTACACTACCTCCTGGAACCAAGACAGCCAGAAGATTTACCCCGTATCATGCACTGGCTCAATTGGTACACTGCTATGTGCTTTAATCGAATGCTCAACAGAACAGGGCATTTCTGGGAGAAGCGATATCACAGTAGCGGATTTGAGAAAACTGATTACCAAAGGGCATTAAACACGCTGAGATATATTCATGCCAATCCCAAAGCAGCCAAGATGCAGCAAGGCTTTTTCTATGACTTTTCCAACTATGGCATTCATGACAGACTGAGTGATGATGGTTTGACTCAATGGCATCCTGCTTTTCTGTCTTTGGGTAAGTCCCTGGATGAATGTGCTGCTAAATATCGGAAGTTCTGTCAGAAATATAAGCCTAAACCCAAGTCTGAGAAAAGTTATTCCTGGGGGAGTAGATTGTTACCAAAGGTGGTGAGTGCAAGGGAAAGGAAAAAGAGAGTCCCTGGTCAAATGAGTCTTCCTTTTTGGGATGATTGGGAAGCGACTAGCGGAGAAATTAGAGAAATAGCAGAAAAGTTTGTTCTGGCAAATTGTTATGACCCTAAAGTAGCAGCTCAATTCTTTAATGATTCCTGAAGGGAAGATGAGCGATCGGTTGACCTGGTTGCCATGTAGTCCCAATAACTCTGGAAATCGATCGCTGAAAAAAGAGCAAAGTGCCAGGTATAGCGATCGGTTGACCTGGTTGCCATGTGGAATAAAGTTATCTTTGTTGGTGACGCTGCCCAATTACCGCCAGTGGGAGAAAAAGAGCCAATAGTAGCAACGAGTCCCAGTATTACCAAACACGCTAACCTATCTCAAGTAGTCCGTTACGATGGGGAACTGGCAAAAGTTGCAGAAGAGATTAGAAGTAATCGGATATTTAATAAAGTGATGTATCCTTTTACTACTATGAGCGATAAAAGTATTGTCACGAGCGATCGCTATGAATGGTTAGAAAAAGCAGTAGAGTTATTTAAGAGTAATGAATTTAAAAGCAATCCCAATCATGTCAGGTTCTTGGTTTGGCGCAATAAAACAGCAGATAAGTTAAACGCTT
>JBFRWK010000122.1:0-13852 GCA_051439545.1 Xenococcaceae cyanobacterium
CCTTAAGGCACTTTGTTGAGTAAATTCCCGCTTCTCCCTTCCCACCCTTCAAGAACCGGCCTTCCGACGGGTTAGGCTAAAAGAGCGATCGCGCTTTGGGGAAAACCAACTTTTTCCGATTGCTCCCAAATCTCTCCTTGATGGGCTGCCAGTTTGAGACTGCTAGCAGTGTGCCTGCCTCTTCCTTGAAAAGAGCGTAGTTCGATTGTTCGGCGATCGCTAATACTAATCAAGATTCCCCCGTCAGGGTTAATGGCAAGGGGAACTGCTATTCCTCCTCCTGGGGTGAAACTATGCAAGAGAAAACAATTGCTCAGTTGAGGATGTTGAGTTGGTGTTTTGCAGTTGTTAAGCTTTCTCAAAAGCTGTTTTACCTGTTTCAAACCCGATTCATCCCCAAGCTCTGATAGACAGGTTTTGAGGGTTTCCAGGTATTCTCGGTCTTGTAGAGTTAAAGTTAACTCGATTTTAGCTAAATCTCCTTCAATGGAAAACAATTGACGCTGTTTGAGCCAAATCTGAACAGATCGATCGAGTTGCTTGCTTGCCAACAACTTATCGGGTAGATGGGCGAGACTCTGGGCGAGTTTTAATGCGAGTAAATGTAAACCGTCCGCTCTTTGGTGAGCTAAAGCTGAGAAAACACTTTGATAGATAGCTCCCGTAACTTGAAGGGCTGCTTGTTGGGATTTGGGCTCAGATAGCTTTTGTTGAGTAAGCTGAGGGAGAATCTGGGGCAGGTGAGGGGGTAGGTCATAGTTAACTAGATAGTAAAAATCTGCTACCCAACCAGTCACCAGACAGTGGCAGATAGTAACAAATTGGCATAGGGTCTCTAAATCTTGGCGATCGCTTAGACCACTATTTTTACGCTCAAGAATTTAAGGAAGAAATTAATGATAATAAATTCTATTTTCATAACAGGTATAATTTGTATAAAGCAAACAAATAATTGCTAACTATTAGCAATTACTAGGAAAAAGCCAATGATTTTTTAGCTATAAATTCTTAATTACAGGTAATCTAAAAGTTAATGAAAAATTTTTTCTTAAATAAAAAACTTAAAAACTATTACTAACTTCTATTTTTTTGCAGAGAAATAAAGGTATAATCAAGAAAAGAATTGTTGCTGACGTAGGCACAATGGTTTACGCTTCAACTTTGGTTCGCTCTGGACAGATTTATCTTCGTGCCGACAGGGTGGGAAAACAGACTCGTGCTGCTGCCAGTCTGGAACTGTTGCAAAATGCGCCCGTACATGATACCCGCATGGCGAACTATGCAGCCCAGTTAGCAGATAAGTTAATTTTACCTTCCCTAAGTTTAGCGGGTCTTGTCCTAGTCATCACTGGAGAAGCAGCTAGAGCAGCTTCGATCCTAACTTTGGATTTTGTGACTGGTATCCGAGTTTCTATGCCCACAGCATTTTTAGGCGCGTTAAACCACAACACGCGCCACGGTATTTTAGTACGCAGTGGGCGCACTATCGAACAATTGGCAGAAGTAGATACGGTCGTCTTTGATAAAACAGGAACTTTAACCCAAGGACAACTAACTGTAGTGGACATTCAAACCATACCAGGCAGAATGTCTGCCGAACAAGTGTTAACTTTGGCGGCGGCTGCCGAACAATTGACAGGAGATAACGAGCAACGAGCTAAAATAGTAGCAGCGGAATTGAATATTCCCCTCCCTCAAGTCCACGCCCAAGCTTCTCCCGAACAAAAAGCAGCGCTCATTCGTGATTTGAAGCTGGCTGGTAAAACTGTAGCCTTTGTTGGGGATGGGGTGAATGATTCTGTCGCCTTAGCTTATGCCGATGTCTCGGTGTCTTTTGCCAGTGGTTCGGATCTTGCCAGAGAAATAGCTGATGTAGTACTGATGAATGACGATCTATCCACCTTAACAGAAGCTCTCAAGATCTCCCAGGAAACCCAGAAGCTGATCGAGCAAAATACCCTGCTGGTAGTTGCTCCCAATTTAATGGCTTTAGGTTTAGCTACTACCGTTGGTTTAAATCCCCTCATCGCGACGGTAGTACATAATGGTTCAGCGATCGCTGCTGGACTTAACAGTCTTCGTCCTCTGGTACAACATCAGTTGGAAGAACAAAGTCACTGGTTTTTTTGAGCGGACATCTCATCTGAGCGCATACGATAATGGACATATTTCTCTTCGAGAAGATGATTGTGAACAGCAATTCTCAGTTTAAGATTTCATGACATTAAAACCATGTCTACAGGAGGTTTGATAATAGGGGAGAACAACTGGTAGTGTAGCAAAGATGTTGAAATAACTAAATTTCTCTACCAAATTCATACTTATTAATATATAGCCCGATTACCAAATCGATGCCAATTTTCTTTATTACTCTACATAGCAGCTTTAACGTCTGATATTCAAGAAATGAAGCGCGATCGCGCCCTTCTGCTACGAAAGTAGTCGCGCAGTGCCACAGCGATGCCTGATCGAGATATAATGTATTCCACCATGGGAGATTTAACTGATCAAGTGAGTGTGTTGGTTTCTGCTCAGACTCAAAGTCACGATAGTAATGAAAAATTTAGACGCTCAACACCGGCAGCTAATCGAGCTCCTTACAAGAGTTACCAAAGATGACTGAAAAATTAGCTATCCCGCCAAAATTCAAAATTACGCCAGAGCAGTTCGAGCGACTAGCGGAGTTTAACCAAGATAAGCGAATGGAGCTTACAGCAGAAGGAGAATTGATTGTTATGCCCCCTACGGGAGGAACAGCAGGATGGAAAAATTTTAATATAACAGCGCAGCTAGGCAATTGGGCGATCGAAGATGGCACGGGCATAGGGTTTGATTCTTCCACCGAGTTTACTCTACCCGATGGGTCAAGAAGAAGTCCCGATGCTGCTTGGATACGATTGGAGCGATGGAATCAATTAACTCAAAAACAGCAAGATGGCTTTCCTCCTATAGCCCCCGATTTTGTCATAGAACTAGTTAGTCCGAGCGATTTAGTTAATCAGAGGTATGAAGATTTGCAAGAAAAGATGAACCTATATTTGAAAAATGGAGTTAGATTAGGTTGGCTAATTGAGCCAAAGAACAAAAGGGTGGAGATATATCGCCAAGGGCAACCAGTAGAGATACGGGATAATCCTTCCCTTTTGACTGGAGAAGCAGTATTACCAGGTTTTGTTTTAAATTTGCAACAAATTTTCAGATGATACTAGAAACCTACCAATGGAACTTTTGGACGGAGAAATTGCCTTAATGAGTTCTGAAGGAGTAGAGCATTTTTGCACCAACGATTATTTGGATGAGTATTTAGGGGAATTAAGTAGGTGGGTATAATAAATTATAAAATGGGAGTTACAAAAAAATATGACAAAGTAGGACAGTCTTGGACAAATTGCCCCTCTTTTTTGCTTGTTTGTTAGTATTTGTGTATTGAAAATCGGGGCAATTTGTCCCCCCTGACGAAAAAACTCTTGACTCCAAACCTATAGCTGAGGAAGACTGTCCTACTTTGTCCAATATTTCTCTCGTGGATAGTTACGTCAAGATGCTAATTGCTAATACAAGTAGTATTGTTGAGTCTTTAGGTGGAGAATATAAATCCTATAAATCTATCTACTCAGACGGGGGAATACCTTCGAGGGCGATTATCGATTCAATTACCGAGCCGACAATAGGTGCAGCTACAGTCGAACCATAGGTATGTTCTCCGTGGGGTTCATCCACTACAGCTAAGATCGCATAGCGAGGAGATTCAACGGGAAAAATACCGACAAAACTGGTAATTTTGGCTGTTTCATCATAACCGATCCCACCACTAGCTTTTTGTGCTGTTCCCGTTTTCCCTGCAATCCGATAACCAGCAACTTGAGAAGATTTACCGCTACCATTATCGACGACAGTTTCCATCATTTCTAAAACAGCTTGAGAAGTTTCGGGAGAGAAAACTTGCTGACTCAGCCAAGAAGGTTGCCAATGCAGATAACCATCAAAATCTGCCAATCCTTTGACAACATGAGGGGTAACTAATTTTCCCCCATTAGCGATCGCACCGTGTAATTGGATTAATTTTAAGGGAGTTAAAGAAAAACCCTGTCCGAAAGAAGTAGTGGCAGCTTCGATCGATTTTACGCTAAATTCTATTTCGTTTTTGAGATGTCCCGCAGCATAACCAGGCAGATCGAATTCTAGTTTGTCTTCTATTCCTAATTGTTTGAGGCGATGATAATAATCACGGCGATCCATACGATTGATAATTTTAATCATGCCTACATTACTAGAGCGTTGGAGAATTTCCGCTAGAGTAAGAATGCCGTGCGCTCCTTCGGTGGTATAGTCATGATTGCGAATTTCCCAACCGTCAATTTTAATTTTCCCCGTATCTTCAAAGACATCGGTTGGTTTAATTACTCCCGCATCGAGAGCGATGGCTACATTAATCGGTTTAAAAGTAGAGCCTGGTTCGTAAAGATCGGTAATTGCCCAGTTTTTAAATAATTCGAGATCGTATCGCTCGTAAAAATTAGGATTGTAAGTTGGCTCATTAACCAAAGCAGCGATCGCACCATCCCTGACATCCATGACGATGACTGCACCTCTTTTGGCTTTATACTGCTCCATTTTTGCTTGTAAGGCACTACGAGCAGCCTGTTGTAAGCGTAAATCGACGGTTAATTGCAAGCTTAAATCGTCAAACTTAAGCATTTTTTTGACATTTTTCAATTCTCCTGGATGAAAAATCGAGCGATTTTTCCCCTGAAAAAACATGAAACTGCGTTTTAGCCACCAACTTAATTCAGGACGTTCTAATAATTTTTGCTGAGTAAATTCGACTCCTGCTTGGGGAAGAGGTTTGGGATCGCGATTGACATAGCCTACTACTTCGGCGGTTGTCTCTTCGTAGGGGTAAAAGCGAGAATAATGTTGGGTTAAATCCAAACCATCTATTTTTAAGGCTTTGATCTTTTCTTTTTTAGATTCTGGTAAATTTTTAGCAATCCGAATGCCTCGATCTCTCTGACTAAATTGTTTTAGTAATTCTTCGGCAGTTTTGTTTTCTAAAATTTCTGCTAGTTGTTGGGCAACTTCTTCAGGAGCGACTTCATCCAAATTTCTTTTAAATAGGTAAGGATGGGCGTATAGTTCATAGGTAACAAAATCGACAGCTAAAACATTACCTTGGCGATCGACAATTTGACGACGAGGTGTATAAAAGCGTAATTTGGCTGACTGCTGATCCCGCGCAATTTGCCTTAGGGTTTTCCCTTTTGGTGCTTGTTTGTAAGTAATAGTTGGATTGACAATTTGTAAATAATACAACCTAGCTGCCAATCCTAGAGCAGACATAACTAAAAGTCCCCAGACTAATATTAGTCTGACCAAGAATGTTTTTTTAGCAGTCGCTCGAGCCGATTTTTTTAACCCAGCGCGATCGAGCTTTTTTTGTTCTTGTTGTGACTTTACGAGTCTGGATTTTGTCATAATAAACGCAGTTTGGAAACCTCGTGTCTTTAGACCGAGGAGGAAAAACAGTAGGACAGTTTTAACTGTCAGTAAAATATTTGCTTTTGCCAACTAATTCGCTATATAATATTTTGGCAGCGAATTAAACTCTTGATGTACGCCACTCAAAAGAATCAACTTAGACGACTTAGTAAAAGGGAATTTGATGCCCTGAGTACCTTGTGTCGTTTGAGCAAAAATCTTTTTAATGTGGCACTGTACGAATGCAGACAGTATTTCTTTGCTGAAAGAAAACGTCTGAGCTATGAGTCTAACTACCATATTTGTAAGTCGAATGAAAACTATCGGTTGCTTAATACCGATATTGCTCAACAGACAATGAAAGTGGTAGATAGAAGTATGCGTTCTTTCTTGGGATTGCTTAAGGCTATATCTATTGGTCGTTGCGCGCCATATCCACAATTGCCTAAATACTTGCCCAAGGATGGATATTTTCCCTTGATTATTCCCAGGATTAAACTCAAAGATGGAATATTTGCTATTCCTATGTCTCGCGAGTTTAAAAAAGAATATGGCGAGGTAAAAATCCAGCTTCCCGAAAGACTTCAAAACAAGGAAATCAAGGAGGTACGAATACACCCCAAATACTCGGCGAGATGGTTTGAGGTTCAGTACATCTATAAAGACGAAAAAGTAGAAACATCTGTAGACTCTAATAAAGCTATTGCTATTGATTTGGGAGTTGATAATTTGTGCGCTTGTATTGACACTGAAGGGCATCAATTTTTGATTGATGGTAAACGACTCAAAAGCATTAATCAGTGGTTCAATAAGCAGAACGCTTATCTTCAGTCTGCTAAAGACAAACAGGGTATAAAATCGTTTACCCACAAGCAAGCTCGACTTTATCAATGGCGCAATAATTGTGTTCGAGACTACTTGAATAAGTCTGCGCGGATAATAATTAACCATTGTCTTGACCATCAAATAGGTAAGTTGATAGTTGGGTACAACCCTGGTATCAAGCAAGAAATTAAGAGCGGACGCTCCAATAACCAAAACTTTGTTCAAATACCTTTTTGGCAATTGAGACGCAAACTCGAAGCACTGTGTTTTAGATACGGAATTGAATGTCTGGAGCAGGAAGAAAGTTACACTTCCCGCGCTAGCTTTTATGACCGTGACGAAATACCTGTTTATAATGCCGACAATCCTACCAAGCACAAATTCTCTGGAAGGAGAGTTAAACGCGGATTGTATCGGACAAAAGACAAGCATTTAGTTTCAGCGGATATAAATGGTAGTGCCAATATTTTGGTTAAAAGTAAGCACAGACTCAGTTTTGAGCGAGTGTCTAGCGGGTTTTTGGCTAACCCCTTAAGGATTTTTGTCTCTTAAGAATCTCCGTCGCTTTTAGCGCGGAGAGTGTCAAATTCAGATTAACTATTAACTATTACTTATCTATTTCAATTAGTAGCCCATCGGTATCTCATTCAGATTAGTCTCTGGTTGCTTCTTGTTTAATTTGGGTTGAGATATAGAAGCTGGAGGAATAAAAATGGTGTTATTGGAAGTAACTAATGTTAGGTTATTTTCTTTATTTTCTGCTTGTTGAGCTAGTTTATGTTTTAAAGATTCATTAGCAGCAGTTAATTCTCTCTCTTGGCGTTGAAGTAGCTCTAACTGTTCGTACTTCTTACTCCACATTTCGGGAATACGAACATTAGCAATATAAAAAGCAATACTGGCAGCTATAAGCGTAAATGCTAGAGCTAAAGAGCTTTTTTGCCATAATATTAACAATTTTAGCTTTTCTGGTAACGGCGGAGTTGAAGGAAATGGAGCTATTTGAGCCGAAAAAGTTTGGGTTTTGCTTTCTTTGGTTTCTCGTTCAGAAGCGCGATCGAGGGTTTGACTATTAGTCAGATTCTTTTCTCGTTCTACTTGAGTTTTGTACCTCGAACTTCTTTTTTTAGAGTAACGCTTGCTAGCAGGAGTAGGGTAAGAATAAAGGGATGGCTTTGGTAAGGCAGACATAAACTTTCGGCAGTTTCATTATGGCAGTTGTCGGGCGCATTATAACTTTCTTTCCTTAGTAAATGTCACTTCTTATTGTTATTTATTAATATTTTAGAGTAGTTCAATTGTACGGAGTGAGTTGGGGTTAGGAGCGAACTCTTAGGTGAAAATTACGGGAAAATTCTCCAAAAAGAGCGTAATCTCAATAGCAACCTACAACTTTAGCAGTATAGGTTTGACCCGTTGCTTTCAACCCACCGATCGAAAGATTAACTTGATAAGGTTGCTCTTTTGGTCTGGGAGTCGCTTCAATTATCAAGGGAGTATTAGCCATTATTTGCACTTCGTCAGTGTCATAGAATTGGCTAGCAGTTCCGTCACTGTATTTGAGATACATTTCGATTTTGTAGGAATTATTTTTTTCGGAAATAATTGTTGCCTCAAAACGTTTAAACTGAATATTTGAAGGAACACTCCAATCTGTATTCCAATTAGTGCGAGTAAATCCTAAACTGGGGAGAGTAACTGTTTTAGTAATGGAACTTCCTCGATCGCCAACCAACTCAAGGGGAGTGCAAGTTTCGATTATCCCTGGCCAGGGGAAAGAAGCCAGAACGCTAGAGGGAGTAGCCAAGCCGATAGAAACTAAAATACCTAAAAAATCCGCGTTACGCTCAAACATTGTCACACCTCAAATCCACGAACACGCTTAAAAACATATTATCTAATTGTTTCTGCCTGTCCTAGGGGAGAAAATCTAATTTCAATTCTCCTTCTAGCAGCATTAGGTTGACGACTAGCAGAAGCAAATTCTCCTGAAGGTAAAAGTAGTTGAGCAGCAGAATAGGCTCTAAACTGTACTCCTTGTAAGCGTCCTTGTTTTTGGATTTCTTGTAATTTTTTGACTACTTCCAAAGAACGCATCAATCCTAGATCGGCATTAGAACCAGCAGTAAGATTATCAATCGAGCGATCGCCATTAGCTACCGCTTCTAGTTGTCGATCTAAATTACTAGTACTATTAACATTAATCTGACCATCGGTATGACCGATTATTTCTACTACATACAAATTTCTTGTTTGACTAATTTCTTCAATCCGTTTGACTAAATCTTCGGTAATATAATCTTCTAAAGTTTCTGGCAATTCTGCACTCCCAGAAGCAAATCGATATTCGCCCGAATCTTGAATTACTACTACAGGAGGGGCAGATTTTAAGCGTTGTATTTCTGTTTCTAAAATATCAACTTGATTATTGCTTCGTTTTATTTGGGATTGTAAAAAATTAACTCGATCGTTACTTTCTTCTAATAATCTTCTATTGCGTCCTAATAATAATCTCAGTCTCGATGAACTTCTTTGTAACTGCTGGATGAGATCGGAATTTTCCCCCAATTCATTTTCTAAACTGGCTAATTCTCGTTCTAATAATCTTACTTGTTGTTCGCTTTCACTTAGATTTAGTTCGCTTTCTTCTACCGCCGACTTAAGAAATAATGATTTAAATAATGCTAGTAATAAAAAAAGACTAATAATCATAAAAGCATTAGCCATCAAATCGGTAAAAGACGGCCATAAATTAAATTCTTCTGTTAATTCTCGATTATTTCTCTGTCTTGACTGACGCATAATTTTGGCTCAAATTAATTAATTAGCTCGATTGTAGATGTTCTATGAGTTTAGCTAATTCCTGTTGTATTTCTTTTAAACTAGCTGCTTCAACGATATTCTTTTGCTGGTTTGCTGTTAATAAAGTGTTATATTGCTCCTGAATATTATTAATTCTTTGATTAATTGCTAATAGTTGTCGCGATAGTTTAGAAAATGAATCTAAACTATGTTCAAAAGATTGAGTTGATTTTTGTAATACTAAAGAAGATTGAGAAAACTGGTTTTGGGCGATCGATAAGTCTGTAGTGGCAGAAGCAAGCTTTTCGGAAAAGCGACTATTTTCTATAGAATTAGCAGCTTGTTGGAA
The DNA here is from genome assembly GCA_051439545.1 of Xenococcaceae cyanobacterium. Lineage (GTDB taxonomy): Bacteria > Cyanobacteriota > Cyanobacteriia > Cyanobacteriales > Xenococcaceae > JASJDJ01. Next base: position 9,455 of record JBFRWK010000122.1, read on the forward strand.
AATATAGGCACTCTTTTCTACCCTGGCAAAAGCATCATTAATCGACGCTTCAATTGTATCGCCCAATCGATAAAGCATATTACTAAAGTCTTGATTCAAACGATCGATTGCTTTCTCCATGGGATGAGGAGATTTGAGGGGTGCTAAGTAAATATTATCTACATAATCTTCTAACAAACTAAGTAATTCTACTTTGGCTAAATTAGCATTCCAAATTAGATTTAATATAGTAAGTAAAGCACTACAAGCAATGGCAATTAGACTAGTAATAAAAGCAATTCCCATTCCCTGCAAAGGCTGGTTTAATTCTTCTACTAAATTGCGAACATTATTAATATCAACCTGGGTAATTGTTTGACTCAAATTAGTCAAATTAATTGTAATTCCTAAAAAAGTACCCAGCAAACCGAAAGAAAGCAAAAGATTAGGAATGATTCGACCAAAATAAATACTTGCCTCACAACTAAAACTTTTAAACAAAAATTTTATTTTTTCTTTATTGTATGCACTATCAATAATTACTAAAGTATTAATCTGGTCTAGATTGGCATTATTCTCTTGAAGCTTTTGATTTAATTTATTAATAATAGCTGGATTTTCTTGTTGTCTATTTCCTCTTAATAATAGCTCGATCGAATGATTTAGTTTGTGTAAATGGCGGTAAAGGCTATAACGCAAAAAGATGGCAAAAATAGTGGGTAAAATAACTAAAATTACCGTTAAAAAAAATAAATAAGGAGGAAATACGTTAAATATCTGCTGCATACTTTTAATTTTTATTTAGATTTTCCGAGGATAGGATATTAAAACTAGCAAATTAATTATTTATAACAGACTTATGACTCCTAATTTTGTTAACTCCTCTATACATAATGTTAGTGTAGTGGCTTTTTATCAAGATAAGCCCTTAAAATTAAAAGAATTAATTAATGAGTTACATACCTATCTTTCTCAGACAAGTATTTTGAAAGATAAGTTTCAAAGCTACTCCCTCGAACAAACTCATGGAACAATTATCGGCTGTGAAGGGTTCAAAACTGAAAAAGGAATTATTAACCGATGGTTTCTCGAAAACGAGCGAGAAATTAGGTATATGAACTTAGAAGGATTGAGAGAATATTTACAAAAGAGCGATCGCTTTCCCTTGACTCTTCGTTTTGGTGGGTATCAGCCTTATCTAGATTATCAATTTCTCAGTCGCGATCGACATCCTTTTGAGCGTTCGTTTCAGTTACAAATGTCGGCAGAAAAAATAATTAGGGCGATTTTAATAGGGTGGACAGAGCAAAAAAACAAGATATCTTTTGCGCTCGATCGATTGCGCCGTGATGCTCAAAAATTCAACTGTATACATAAATATTATCATTCATCTAAAACTATAGATAATGACTTTTATCTTTGCCTAGGCATAGTCAAGGCACAACTTCAACCAGCAGAAATTACTTCAGTACAAAATGAGATTAGGAAAATATTACAAGCAAAACCACCGATCTATATAGCTTTAGCAAAAAAGGATTTGGCTTTTGCAAAATATCAGCATCCATCTCTCCCAATAGAGACAACTAAAATAGCTTCTATATTTGAATTAAGCAGCGAGACATTAAAAGAATGGACGACAAGTTAATTTATATTTTCTCCCAAGCAAGCCAGCAAAATTTGTTGATTCAAGTAGACGAGCCACAAAATCGACACATTTTAACTTTATATTAATAATCAAGATTGCTTCCTAGAGACAACACTCTGCTTTACATATCGCCATTCAAGTTCTTAAACCTTGCTCAGGTCATCATCAAGAACTGGCAGATAGAGATCTTCCTCCAGATACTTTTGTTTGGGGGTATTTTTTTTGAGAGGCGATCGCCATTTTCGATTTTAGATAACAGGTTTAAAGTAGATCTGCCGAAAACAAACAGAGTTATAAACCACAAAATCCACACATTTTAACTTTATATTAATAAACAAGATTGCTTCCTAGAGACAACACTCTGCTTTACATATCACCATTCAAGTTATTAAACCTTGCTCAGGTCATTATCGAGAACAGGTAGATAAGACTTTCCTCCAGACATTTTTGTTTGGGGGTTTTTTGTTTAATTCCGACTCACAGAGGTTATGAGGTATATTTTAGGATAATTACGTCTAAAAAACGCGAGGGCAATGCAAAAAACACAAAATCTTCACATTCTGACTTTATATTAATAAACAAGATTGCTTCCTAGAGACAACACTCTGCTTTACATATCACCATTCAAGTTCTTAAACCTTGCTCAGGTCATTATCGAGAACAGGTAGATAAGACTTTCCTCCAGACATTTTTGTTTGGGGGTTTTTTGTTTAATTCAGACTCACAGAGATTATTGCGTATTTTTTGAGTAGTTATGTCTAAAAAACGCGAGAGCAGGGCAAAAAACACAAAATCCACACATTCTGACTTTATATTAATAATCAAGATTGCTTCTTAGAGACAACACTCTGCTTTACATATCACCATTCAAGTTCTTAAACCTTGCTCAGGTCATTATCGAGAACAGGTAGATAAGATTTTCCTCCAGATACTATTATTTGGAGGTCTTTTTTTGTCTAATTTAGAAAAAAGGAAATTTTTAGCTAAATTTTCGCGCCAATTTTCCTAAAATAGTTAATAATAACTTTAAAAAACACAAAATCCACACATTTTAACTTTATATTAATAATCAAGATTGCTTCCTAGAGACAACACTCTGCTTTACATATCACCATCCAAGTTCTTAAACCTTGCTCAGGTCATTATCGAGAACAGGTAGATAAGATTTTCCTCCAGACATTTTTGTTTGGGGGTTTTTTCTTGAATAGCTTATTTGAATGCAGCTATTGATTCTGATTCCTTGGGCAGTTTTACCACCATAAGCTACCATCGAAACAGTAGTTTGATCTTGCCAGACATAAAGACTGCCTTGTTTTAGCTTTGAGTCAAACCAGCGATCGCTCTCTGATTTAGGTGCATTTTCGCCTAAAGCTTCTTGTCTAAAATTTTGAATCCAAGTCGTTAGTAAATTTCGATCGCTTGCTATTGCCTGACGTAAATAACCTGAAACTCGATCGAGGGAAGAAACTGCTTCTAATTGGTGTATTCTCAAGGCTAAACTCTTTCGATAAGCTTTTCTTGTCGAACAATACCAACTTCTAGCAAAAATTCTCGCTTCTGGTTGAGGCGCAATTACTCCTGGTAAAGATTTATCTTTGGTAGCTAAATCTCCTGCAATTTTAACTATAGCTTCCGATTGAAGAGAACGAGATAAGATTAATTTTCTAGGGTAAGTTATAATCGCAGCAGCTACAACTCGATCGTTATTTTCGATCGCGACTAAATAAGGTTCTGATTCATAATGATGGGGAGATTCGATTAAAGTATGACAAATTCCCAAAATCATACAGTGAACGGCTTCTTCTTGAAGTAAATAAGTTTTAACCTTTTCGTAGTAAAGTTTAGGGTTGTGAAACTGCTGAATTTTCATATCTGTTGTAATTGCAGTTAGATTAATACGATCTTAAATAATAATTTTCTGCGCCGATCGCTATTTTCTGTAGCTTAAGTTATCTATAGGAGTGTAGACTAAGATTATCTATTGGTATCCAAATTAGGCTAGATCGGTTTCTCTCCAACTCGCCGACAATCATCTAAAAGCCTGTTTAGTTCTGCAACGACTTTCCAAGGATTACGACCTTTTAGAGGAGCAAAAATCGCTGCCTCATAGGGATTTCTGCCAGTTTTCCTAACTGCTGCGATCGCTTCTTGATTAGAGAATCCTCGTTTAGCAACTAACCAAGCAGCTAAAATCTGTCCAGTACGTCCAATCCCTCCCGAACAGTGAACTACAACTTTTTCATTTTGTCGATCGGCAACTATGAGAAATGGCACGATCTGCTGAGTTAGAATTTCACTATCTACTAATTGGAAATCCTCAATTGGTGTCCAAAGAACTCGATCGAAACCAAATGTTTGTCGATCGACTCCCAGTAAATCTGAATAACGAGTTAGCTGAGACTTAGAAAGTAAACAACAAACTCGCTTAATATTTTGACTCTGCATAAACTCAAGCCACTGACGGACACTTTCACTGCTGTATCCAGGTTTTGCAGCACCAAATACGCTCGATTCACTCTCTGAAGCTGGGGCAAATTTGTACATCCTGTTTCTAGCAAAATCCTTCAGCAATTAATTCTAATGTGAAATACTTAAATGTTTGCTACAAATAAAATCCTGTAGTAGGGTTGATTCGCGAATCAACCCAACCAGATATTGGAAACTAAATCTGCTATGAATAAATTAAAGCATTTTGACCAAAAGTTTGAAACTAAAGTAAATACAATCACAACACAAAAAAATTTTGACGAAATCTCTTAAGAAATAGAGTTTGA
>JBFRWK010000123.1:0-64115 GCA_051439545.1 Xenococcaceae cyanobacterium
TCAAATTTAAGCAGAATAAGGGTTTCAACAGTGTGTAGTTTTTTTCAAGCCGATTTAAGCAGGGTCAAACGCTTACTACACAAAGCTTTCAGAGACTGCGATCGCCAAGTTTGTGAGAAATGCGGGTTTTGTAAACACAAGATAAATGAGATTATCTATAGACTACCAGAATTAAATTAACTCTGTCCCATTGGAGATGAAAAAAGTAGATATACCCAGGCAAAATTAAAAATAAAACCAATACTATTACCCCGAGCGATTATTTAGTATCTTATTTATGTCTTCCAGACGAATCGAATCAGACCAACCTAATCTATTAAACTCTTCAGAAATCAAATCAGATGAAAATCATTATCCTTTAACAGAAAAGCAGGGACAAGTAGCCGACTCAGAAGTAAGATCAGATACAAATAAGTCGGCTAATTCTGGAATTAAAAAATATTGGTGGCTTATTCCCGTGTTGGGTATAGTTGTAGCGATCGCGGGTGTAACATCTAACATCTGTGCGTTTGCAAGACACAGGTACAGAAGATACTTCTACTGAAATTGCTCCCCTATCAGTTAGAACTACAAAAGCGGTAAAAGAACCGATTAAAAACTGGATTTCTAGTGAGGGAACTGTTCGCGCTGTCAACTATAAGCATTTGGCATTTGAAGTAGAAGGAGATGTAACCTATTTAGCCGATCGTGGTGGTAGAAGATTGCGAGAAGGCGATCGAGTAAGCAAAGGGGAATTACTAGCTACGGTAGATGAACGAGAATTACTCGCAGATGTAAGTCAAGCACAAGCTGCGATCGCCGAAGCACGACAAAATCGGGCTGCTGCTGCTGCTCAAATAGCTCAAGCAGAGGCTCAATTACAACAGGCTCGCTCTCAGGTAAGGCAAGCCCAAAGCCAAGTGAGAAAAGCCCAAACTGGTCGCAATTTAGCACAAACCGATCTGGAACGATATCGCTTATTAGCAGAGGAAGGAGCAAGACTCTACGCACCCTTTGATGGAATTGTAGCCTATCTCAACATTACTGAAGGTGAATATTATTCGCCTCAAATTGTAACTACTCAATTAGGAGGAGACTACCAAGGAATTCTCGATCGCATCCCGATGGTAATAATAGATCCCGCACAATATGAAGCGATCGCCGATTTAGCAGGTTCTAATGGTGACCAAGTGAAAACAGGTCAAACTGCTTTAATTGCCTCGGAAGGTAATATGCAACAAACCTTAGGCATATCTGATAGTTTTAATTCTGGTTTTACTACTTTTGACAACAATATGTCCCAGTTACCTTTAATTGATAATGCTAGAGCGAGAGGGGAAGTTTTTGCTGTCAATCCTGCTATCAGTCCTGGGGAAGGGCGATCGAAGCTACGATTAGATTAATGCCAGAAACAACTTCTAATCTCAAACATGGAGAACAAGTTACTACCTCGATTGCTGTCGAAGAAGTTGAAGAGGCGATCGTCGTTCCTCTCAACGCTATCGTATATCGCGATCGAGTTCCCTATGTCTTTGTAGTTAACCAAGAAAATATAGTCGAACAGCGACAAGTTCAATTAGGTATTAAAGGAATTATCAAACAGCAAATTCTTAGTGGGATAGAAGCAGGAGAAACTATTGTTACTCAAGGACAAAATCGTCTAGTAGAAGGTACTCCCGTACGTTCAGTAAATAGGGAGCTTTAATTACTTATGGTGTGATCGCATCCTAATTTATCTGTCTAATTGAAGATTTTTGAAAATCTAAATCTACCCAAAAAGTAAGAGGGTTTATCGAAGCGTAATTACTAGCATAAAAAAGTAACTTAATAATTTGCAATATAAAAGATGTTAAAGACCCCCGCGATACATCGGTAGGGGCGATCGCTGAAGATGCAGGTATCGGTGCAGCAGGTGGCACTATTTTAGGTGAGGTTTTCGGCGATGCAGGTGCAGCAGCGGGTGCTGCAACTGGGAATATTACCGCAGACAGAGTAGTGGTGATAGAACCGAATTCAGCAATCGCTTTATATGAATAAAAAATATTGATAATGGAAATTAAAAAAATCAGCGCGATCGCCTTAACCGTAGCAGATATCGATCGCTCAATCGATTTTTATACTCAAGCTCTTGGGTTTAAACTAGTTAAAGATCTTACTTTTAAAGAATCAACCTATAGCAAACTAACCTCAATTCCACCTAGCAAAGTTCGTCTTGCTACCCTACAGCTTGGAGATGAATTTATCGAACTGGTTCGGTATCTCGATCTAGAAGCAAAACCCATTCCAGAAGATTCTCAGAGTAACGATCTCTGGTTTCAGCATCTGGCTATTGTAGTTAAAGATATCGATCGCGCTTACGAACATTTACAAAATTTTGCGATTAAACCAATTTCTAGCAAACCTCAAACCATACCCGATGATAATAAGTTAGCTGCGGGAGTACGGGCATTTAAATTTAGAGAACTAAATCATCATAGTTTAGAACTAATTTGGTTTCCCGAAGACAAAGGTAAGGATAAATGGCATAACTCCAACAATGACTTATTTTTAGGTATCGATCATAGTGCGATCGCGGTTAGGGATACAGAAGAAAGTTTAAAGTTTTATCGCGATCTTTTAAATCTGGAAAAAGAAGGAACTAATCTAAATAAAGGTGAAGTTCAAGCTCATCTCGATGATTTACCCATAGCAGAGGTTCGAGTAACTCCCCTGCAACCTATGGTATCTAGTATCGGGGTAGAACTTTTAGATTATAAAAAACCTGGAACTGGTCGAGAACGATCGAAACAATGGCAAATAAACGATCTGCCTCACCTACACTATGTCATGGAAGTAGGAAATCTCGAACAAAGTATAGACCAGCTACAGAAACAAAAAGTTGAATTTATCTCATCCGAGGCGATTAATTTTCCCGACTCCTATCGTTATACTCAGGGTTGTTTGGTCAAAGATCCCAACGGACACGCTATTTTGTTAGTGGTTAGTGGTTAAATGCTACTTTTAGATCGATATTGTGTTTCGATCGATAATTTATATGGCAGAGGCGATCGCAGTTTACCACCAAAGAATGCACTCAATTATTGACCCAGATGCCAAGCTAGAAAAATTAGCAGATGGGGCAAAACATACAGAAGGACCTGTTTATACCCTTGATTTTCTGGGTTCGATGTTATGGAGCGTAATTTACTTTTATCTATCAAAAAAATCGAAATTCCCCGCCAACAAGACGGGGGAGTATAAATATTTGCTACTTAACTGTTAATTAACCCTCTGGACTGGTATATCTAAGAATATCCTCATTATTGCGATCGATATCGTAAATATAGCCGAAGTGCATAGCTACTCTTCTACGCAAGCCATAAGTGGGGTAAAGTTGGACATCTAAAACTTGAGTAGCATAGTTATCAGCAGAAGTAATTAAATCTAGAGCAGTAGCTTGAGAAAGTCGATCGCCATAGGTATTTAATATATTGTTAGCACATTCATTTTTAGTAGATTGCTCTAATTCTGTTTGTCTATTTTCATAAGCTAAAAGAATATTATCGAGACAAACATTATAATCGTAAGCATTAGCAAAATTAAAAATAATACCTGTTTCTTCTACTTTTTCTGGTAGAGAATTGGTGTTATTAGGAATAGTAGATTCAATAGTTTCTGGATATATTTTGTTATTAGCAGAATCATAAATAAAATTTCCTGCTTTAAGCTCTTCGTTAGGAGTTACACAGGCTTTTTCTCCTGTTCGATCGTGTTTGACAATTGCTACATCTTCTCCGCATTCTGCTAGTTCAAAGCCCCAATTATTTACTAATTCCATCATTATATTAGGGTTTTGAACAATTTTTTGTTCGACTATTTCTGGTTTGATGGGAACTGCTATTGCTGGTTGAAGGCCAAAGATAATTCCCGTGGTTAATAATGCTTTTACTATTTTACTCATTGTTTTATAGTTATTTTATCTTGAATATTGACAGCAAAGAATAGATCTCGATCGAAAAGATATTCAATTGCCGTTTCGCTCATTTTAAGATCGAGCATGATAATTTTTGGTTAACCCCTTGTCTTTTTCTATTTACAAAAAAAATATATTTATGATTTTTGTGCTTACATCTCGATCGAGAAAAACTACTTAACAGCCACAGTAGTAATAACTTTGATGCCGTATTCTTCTTCAAAAACATCCTTTTTGTAATTCAAACTCCACAATTCCAAAGCACAATCATCACCTAATTCTTTAGGAAACAAATGAAGATGTAATTCTTTGTCGTCAGCACGATAGTAACAGTTAACCGAGGCGATCGCCCCTTTCTTTCTTCTGTCTAAAGCTACTGCCAGACGTAAAATAGCACTCAATTGTCTGATCATTAATTGATAACGTTTTGATGGTAATTCATTATAAGGCTCGTGTTTTTTCTTGGGTTTACTTTTACGATGATAACGAGCTAGATTGGCAATTAATTCTAATTCTAATTCTGTAAAACCTAATATTTCTGCATTACGAATTAAATAGTAGGAGTGTTTATGATGAGCAGAATGGCTAATATAAATACCACAATTATGTAAGATGGCTGCTGCCCAAAGTAGTTCTTTTTCTTTTGCCCCCCAATCATGTAAATATCCTTGGGTTTGCTCGAATAAACTAAGAGCAAAATAAGCTACTTTTTCGCCATAGTCTAAGTTAACTCGATACTTTTGAGCTATCTTAATGACATTCCGTTCTTTAACTTCATTTTGATAGCATAAACGGCTTTCAATCAATCCATGAGCTAACATCCAATCGACAATAATGCCTTCTCTTAATGCTCTTTCACAGATGGTAATGCTATCTAAGTTAAGCATAGTCATTACCTCTAGTAAAATAATCGCCCCAGGAACAATAATTTCTGCTCTTTTATCTGTTATTCCCGAAATTGCTAACCTTTCTTTGTAAGTCATTCCTGCCAATTTGTTGACTATCGCTTCTAAATCAATTCGACTCATTTGATAGCCACCAATAGGGTTGGGTACATAACCATATTTCTCGATCGCATTAATAGTTGCGAGAGTTTCGATTGTGCCAGAAGTACCGATCGCACCAGGTATTTCATTCAGTTGTAAATTTTTCCAAATTTCGGCAACGGAACGCTCTAGCATTCCTCTTACATAAGCCTTTAAGTAATTAAATTCTAGTTGACTAATAGGATCGGTAGATACAAATTCTGAGGACAAACGAACCGCACCTACTTTCGTACTACTGAGAAAACGAGGCTCTTGCATATCTGCAAGAATTAATTCTGTCGAACCACCACCAATATCAACAATTATCTGGGGTTGTTCGCCAAAATCCATCCCAGACAAAACTCCTAAATAAATACGTCTTGCCTCTTCTTGCCCAGAAATAAGATTAACTGTAATACCGATTTTTGATTCGATCTGTTTGAGAAAATATTGTCCGTTACCTGCTTCTCTCGTAGCACTAGTGGCTACAGCGACAATTTCTTCGACATTAAGGCTATCGGCTAAATCCTTACATCGTCTCAAAGCAGATAGAGAACGCTCGATCGCTTCTGGAGTTAAATCGCCAGTGTGAGGATCTTTCTCTCCCAGTCTAACGGTATCTTTTTCTTTGGCAATAATGGTAAAAGCGGGTAAAGCTGGCTCAATTTTGACAATTACCATATGAATAGAATTAGTACCGATATCGATCGCAGCAATGATGCGGGGACGATCTTTATTAATAGTCAAGGAATTATTGCTTTGTGTTGTGACTCGCTCGATAGAATTAACCATATTATGTTGTAAAAATAAAATAATAATTTTCTTGGTCAGTAACGCCAAATTAAGAATATAATCTCACGGAAAAGGGTCGATCGCGCAAGTACTAAAACGTGTATTTTTGATGAAAAGTTTTTATTTTTTGACTTAACTAAAACTTAACCAAAATAGGAGCGACTTTTGTTAGAAAAGTTTAAACAAACTACTCAATATTCTTGGATGGCAATTTATCTAAGAATTCTGGCATTAATCTTTGCCTATGCTGCATCGGTGCATAGTGCAAATTTAATAGGTTTGGGAGAACTACCTTGGGCGAAAATGCCTTTGACTTGGAGAATTGGAGATATTTCCTACGGACTATTAGATATAGTAACGGCTATTGGACTGTGGCAAAGAACTGCATAGGGTATAGTTTGTTTTTTAGGAGCGATTGCCTCTCAATTTCTGATTTACACTGTTTTTATCGATTATTTTGCCTTTACCAGCGAACAGAGACATACAATTTATGGGCTTTTAGGTACTGAATTAATTTTGTTATTGGTATTCTTCGTTTTGTTTGTTAGCAAAAAATAATCTACTTACCATCCCCATCGAAAGTCAAGGTAATAGGAGCGTCATCATTAAGTAGCTTTGGAGAGTGGAAATATTAATAATAATTGTTCATATAGTTATAAATAAAAATTAGCTTACACTAATTCAATTCTTAGTTGACGACCCACTGCTGAAGCTGTCATTAGGGTAGCTTTCTGTATCCAACGGAGCCAAGAGATTACCAGTTGAAAAAAAGTATTATCAAAAATGCAGATTTGTCATTTATTATCAAATACGTTTTAAAAGATATATTTAGAAAACTTATAGATAGAGCGACCCAAATATTATTTTAGGTCGCTCTATTATTTACCAGGAATTAATCCTCGTCTACCTTGTAAAACAGACATTTTCAGAAAATTAACCAAATATCTGATATGTTCATTATCAGAGAATAATTCCAGTTGTTCGATCGCTTCAGTAAGAGCAAGATTATCGCCATATAAAATCCGAAAAGCTTTTTTTAATTGTCGAAAATCGCTCGAAGTAAAACCTCTTCTTTTTAGACCCACTAGATTTAGCGATCGCACTTTAGCAGGATTCCCTTCTACTAACATATAGGGTGGTACATCTCTGCTAATTCTACTCATCCCTCCCACCATTGCCATGCGTCCGATATGCACGAATTGATGAATCCCCAAGACACCACTAATTACTGCCATCGATTCTATTTGGACATGACCCGCCATAGCTACATTATTGGCAATAATTACTTCGTTTTCGATTACACAGTTATGGGCAACATGAGCATAAGCCATGAGCAAATTATCATTGCCGATGACTGTTGCTTCTCCTTCTTCTGTGGCGCGGTTAATTGTCACATATTCCCTAATGCGGTTGCGATCGCCAATTTTAACCCAGCTAGCTGCCCCTTTATATTTTAAGTCTTGAGGTTCTAAGCCAATTGCTGCCCCAGGAAAAATAGAGTTATGTTCGCCAATTTCAGTGATTCCTTCAATGACAACATGAGAACCAATATTGGTATGTGCGCCTATTTTTACTCCTGCACCGATAACAGCATAAGGGGCTACCCGAACTGTAGGATGAAGTTGGGCATCTGGATTAATGACAGCAGTAGGATGAATTAAAGCACTCAAAAGTTTATCTCCAATGGGCTGCGATTTGATTCAAGTTTTAGTTTTTAGTTGTAGATTTTCTACCGACAATTTAATTGAGTTTTAAGATCTCTACTACTGGTGATGTTTTCGATTAGATACAGTAGGAACTTCAATTCCTAGTGAAACTAATGACTCATCACTAACAACTAATAACTTTTTTATGAAGAAATATTACAGCTTACAGCTTACAGGAGAGGGTGTTAATCAATCAAGGAAAACATCATTTCTCCCTGAACAGCCAATTGACCATTGACTTCTCCTTTTCCCTGCATTTTAGCAATACGATTACGTTTTAAAGATAAAAGTTCGACGGTCATAATTAATTGATCTCCAGGCACTACAGGACGACGAAAGCGGACTTTATCGATTCCTGCAAAAGCAAAAAATTTACCCTTCATTCCTGGTAGTTGAGTTAAAACCACCCCACCAACTTGTGCCATCGCTTCTACCATTAATACTCCAGGCATTAAAGGGCGGTTGGGAATATGTCCTGGAAAATAAGGTTCGTTATAGGTGACATTTTTAAGTCCTACGGCTTTTTCTTCTGGGACAAATTCTAAAATTCTGTCTACCAAAGCAAAAGGATAGCGATGGGGTAATAGCTGATGAATTTCTTCTACGGTTAAAATTTGCTTAACAGAAGATTGTGATTCATTATTAGTTATTGCAGTAGATTCGGTATCGGTAATAGTTGACATTGTTAGATATTAATTTGTGGGTAATAGATTAATTTTCAGTGAGTTTGGCTAATTGTTGTGCCAATTGGATATGTAATTTATGGCTAGCCTTATAAGCAATAAAATGAGCTTGAGGCAATTTACCGAGTAAGCTAATATCCCCTACTAAGTCTAATAGTTTATGACGGGCTGGTTCGTTAGTAAATCTTAAGGGTGGATTTAACCAACCTTCTTGACTACAAACTAAGGCATTATCTAGGCTACTGCCTTTAATTAAACCTGCTTGCTGCAATTGTTCTAGCTGTTCGGCAAAACCAAAAGTACGGGCAGGGGCGATCGCCTCGGCAAAATTTCCTTCTGTTATACTCCAGCTATGCCATTGATTGCCAATTACTGGGTAAGGAAAATCAATACCATAGGTAAAACGAGTTTCTGGGGCAGGTAAGGCAGCAACAAAAGCATCTTCTTGATGTATCCAGATCGGTTGGCTTAGGTGTAGAGGGGAACGGATAGGGGGAGGAGGCGTAAAAGCAGCAATACCTACAGAGTGAATTGCTTCTGTCCAGATTTTTGCCGAGCCATCTAAAAGTGGTATTTCAGCCCCATCAATTTCAATACGAGCATTATCGATACCAGCAGCAGCTAAAGCAGCAAGTAAATGTTCTACGGTTCTTACTTTAGCTTCTCCTTGGGCTAATTCTGTAGATAGAGTTGTTTGACTTACTGCTGCAACTTTGGCAGGAATTTCTGGTTGATGGGGTAAATCTACACGGACAAAATATCTCCCTGTTGGGGATGAAGTCGGCATTACTTTTACGGTACTGATAACACCAGAATGTAAACCCACTCCAGATAACTCAAAAGCTTTTTTAATAGTATTATTCATTAGTATTTATCGATCGATAATAATGGTTAATTGACACGAGTAGACTAATTAGTCTACTATTAAGATGAAGCAAACTTAGACTATTTTACATAGTTTGACAAGGAGATTTTTAATTGATGGATATACTATCTCTTTCTCTCCTGATAGTCGCCATCACTATTTACGATGAGGTTGTCAATGGTCAAATTAACCTTGCTTCTAAGCTAATGAAATGGTTTGAAAAAGACTCTTTAAGCTCAGAAGAAAAGTAGTTGACTAAAGGAGAATTTTTTACTGCAATAAATAAAGGCAGTAAAGTTAGATTTTAGTAAAAACAATGAAGGCAGATGAGAAGATAAGCAAAAAGTAAGATTTTATTTTCACTTTTTTATCTCACCTGTCTTTTGTGTTTTTTAGACTAGATTTAAATAAGTAATCGGGAATTATGTGTAAGAATTGACAAACAAAAAACAATTAAAGACTAATAATCTTCAGTTAGATAAATCGATCGAGTTATGGATATTGGTCATTTTAGACAAGAATATAGCCTAGAAGGTCTAAGCAGAAAACAACTTAACTCAGATCCTTTTAAGCAATTTGAATTGTGGTTTCAACAAGCTTGTGCTGCTAATTTACCCGAACCAAACGCCATGAGTTTAGCAACAGTTTCTGCTACTGGCGAACCATCACAACGGATAGTACTATTAAAATATTTCGATCGCCAGGGATTCGTCTTTTTTACTAACTACGAAAGCAAAAAAGCCCGCCAAATTGAAGCCAATACTCAAGTATCCCTGTTATTTTTTTGGATAGCCTTAGAACGTCAGGTACAAATTGCTGGTAATGCTACCAAAATTTCTACTGCCGAATCTCTAAAATATTTCACTACTCGCCCAAGAGGTAGTCAAATCGGTGCATGGTGTTCGCAACAAAGTACGGTAATCTCTTCCCGCCAAATGCTAGAGATAAAATTTGATGAGATCAAACGCAAGTTTCATAACAAGGAAATCCCCCTACCTTCTGCATGGGGTGGTTATCGAATTGTGCCTCATAGTTTTGAATTTTGGCAAGGTAGACCGAATCGACTACACGATCGCTTTTTATATTCTCGTTTAAATTCTGAATCTGCTTGGAAAATTCAAAGATTAGCTCCTTAAGTTTTATAGCTGTACAAATGAGGTTAGGATATTTGAGGATGAAGTAGCAAGTAGTAAGTAATATTGAATCCGATTGAATAGCCACCAATAAAAACGGCCTTACTCCTTGTCTTCCTTGTCCCCAACGGTGCGCGTTCCTTGGCTGCTTGCGAAGCAGCAGGGTCGCACCGCTTGTCTCTCGCTAACCAAGAATTATGGCTATTTAACAGGATCTATATTAATTACTTCCTCAGGATTGGGCAAAATAGACCCATCGGTTTGTTATCCCAGCACCATAACAACCCGCTTAAACCAGTCTACACGGCTAAAAATTCCTGGATAATTTCTTGACTTAATTCACTCGTCGAACCAGAAGCAACAATCCCACCTTTTTGCATAGCGTAGTATCTATCTGCTTGACGGACAAAATGTAGATGTTGTTCTACAAGTAAAACAGAAATACCCGTTGCTGCAATAATTCTTTTTACTGCTGCTTCGATTTCTAAAATGATTGAAGGCTGAATACCTTCTGTGGGTTCATCCAATAAGAGTAAACGAGGTTTACCCATTAAAGCACGAGCGATCGCCAGTTGCTGTTGTTGTCCTCCACTCAAGTCTCCGCCCATACGAGATAGCATAGTTTTGAGAACGGGAAAAAGATCGAAAATTTCTTCGGGTATTTCTTCGTTACCTTTTCTACCTTGAGGAAGGGCTTCTAAACCTAATAATAAGTTTTCTTTGACCGTTACACGGGGAATAATTTCTCTACCTTGGGGTACATAACCAATACCCATTCTTACTCTTTTATCGGTGGTTAATTGAGTAATTGGTTTTCCCGCCAAGGCGATTTCTCCTGTACGAGATTTGAGTAATCCCATAACCGTTTTAAGTAATGTGGTTTTACCAACTCCATTACGTCCAATTAAACAGACCATTTGTCCTGAAGGAATACTCATATCTACATTACGTAAGATATGACTTTCCCCGTAATAAACATTCAGGTTAGAAACCTGCAACATTAAATCTGTGGTTATCGATCGATCTGCGAGCGTTGATTGTTGATTGTTCACCTTTTATTTAACATCATAATATTTAACATTTCCCTTAAGGCAAGTCTGTACTTCCCATTAAATAGCGATCGCCTAAAAGAAGATCGAACAAATTAAGCTACGCAAATTACAAAACTTGAATAAACTCATCTACAGATACATTGGCTTGATTAAGAATACTTTTCAGAGTTCCTACAGCTAAAGTTTTATTGTGAAGTGAACACAGCCAATTTGAGTATTATCGTCATTGCTCAACTGTTTTTTCATAATTACATGGCTACCTTTTTGGCGCACTTTAACAAATCCTAGTTTCTCTAAAGCTTTAATTGCTTCAGTGGCGGTTACTCTGGGTAATTTAGGCATTAGTCACTTCAAAAGTAGTAATCAGACGAGGGGAAGTATTTGATAAAGGAAATTCTTCTAAATAAAGTTCTGTGGCTTCTTTTAAATTAGCTAAAGCTTCTTCCACAGTTTCACCTTGACTTGCTGTTCCTACTTCTGGACATTCGGCTACATAAACATCTTCTTCCCAGTACAAAATAGCTGTTAGTGTTTTGCTTTTACTGGCTACAGATTCAGTGGTCATGGGTTGAATAGGATCTTGGCTAATTCTTAGTTTAGTTTATTTTTAGTAAGTAAAGGCGATCGCTTTATTCCTCTACTTTAGCGCGATCTCTTAGATTATTAGTTAACACAATAAACTCTACTTCGCCAATCTCTGTATTCATTATTTTCAGGATCGATTGCAATAGCCTTATCTAGAGAATAGATAAATTCTTTATATCTATCTAAATTAAATAAAACTCTGGCTCTCCAATACCAATACTCATCATTATTAGGATTAATAGCGATCGCTTTATCAAAACAAATAAGTGCTTGGGCATATTCTTTGGAATCTAAAAACTTTTTTCCTTCCTGCGACCAAATTTGAGCATTATTTTCATCATTTATTATTTCTTCTGATTCTAAAATTTGTTGATGAGATATTTCATTATGAACCTCACCAAGAAGAGAAGTTACAATATCTTGTTGAGGATTCATTAATACACTTATAAAATCTAAAAGTTGTTCCTTAGTAAGATTATTATCTTTTTCGTCAATACGCTTTAAAATACGGCTGAAATAATCTTGAGTAACTGGAACTAAATCTTTGTTAAGCTGTTTCAAAACGTAGTTAGTAACAATAATCGCTTTGTGAAATTTTACTAAAACTTCAAAAGAAGGATTAATATCTATGTCTTCTCTCAAAGCCATCAATTCGTGATATAAACTCAACGCTAAATAAACTAAGTCTTTTTCCATTTCCGACTCAGCTAATTTGAGATTGAGATCGTTAATTTGCTTTTTGCTTCTGTCAGAAAGTTCGTAATATTGCTTTTGTAGCTTATCTCGACTGTTAATTAATTCTGCGTTAACAGTTTCATATCGTTTTGCAGCTTGTCGATCTTTTTCGTTAGCTGCTTTGGTTGTAAATACGCCTGCAACTGCATTAGCAGCACTAATTGCTGCCATGATAAGAGGTAACATCAATATACTCCTAATAGTTTATTTGGTAATTGGAGGTAAGAGATTTTGCTGAGAAGGGTTTAGAGATTTAGAGCTATTGGATCCGTTTTGAAGAGACTGATAAATCTGCCTCGATTCCATGTATCGCTGTAAAGCACCTCGTACACCAGACTTGCGAGGACGATTAACAATGATTTCAGTCAATTCCTGTTGCCCGTCTAAATCAGACATGGTTTTTTCATGTTCGTAAATCAATTCCGCTTCCACTTGGCTGAGATACTGCAATTCTTGCTCAGTCATCGACTCATAATAAGCTTTGACTTGTTGTTTGTGATCTTCCAAAATCTTAAAAAACTGATGAATCATATTCGCACCCACCGCACCTAGCAAGTAAGGAGACACTGTGGTTAGTGCTATGGCGATAGGTGGGCAAGCAGTTGCTACAGTTGTCACTGTTAAAGCTGTTACCGCACCGACTCCAGCACCAATTCCTGTTTCTTTAGCTGTTTCTACAGTTGCTTCTTGAGCCGATATTTCTCCTCGTACAACCCGAAGTCCATTTCTTAACATTGAAAAGGGAGCGGTAGTAACTACACCGATTACTGCTCCTTTTGGTGCTGCTTGAATACCAGCTTTAACAGCTCCAGCTAAGTTATCAAATTGTGCTTGAACATCTAATTTAATTTGCTCTTGACGAGTCATGTTGCGATTGCCACGAGCGCGGTTAATAGATTTATTCTCCCACTTAATATTATCGGAATAATGAGAGCCTCCTTGATTATGAGATTTGATATGACTGGCATCTTTATCAGACAGGTATTCTTTGACTTTATGAGCAGCAGATTTTCCATCTATACCTGCTCTTTGAGAAGGTGGGATTTTATCCAACATTTGTTGCATTTCGGCTGTATTTCGTCCTGCACCCTGGCGTATTCCACCTCTGCGTAAGTTATTGATTTTTTCTGGAGTGAACTGACGGATATCTTTTAATTGAGCATGATGAACTTTTGAATTTGCAGCAGTATTAAACGCCGACTTGCGTTGAGAATCGATAGACATTAATTAAAAAGAATAAAGTATAAATTTTTGACTTATTAAGATAAGCTTTTTTTCAATTTTAAAATGGAGATCGATCGAGTGACCTCCGTAAAATACGAGAAATAATTATAATTTTTCTATAAAATTAACAGTTACGATCTCAATAAACAAATAATAAAAATTTTACTCTTTTTCCTTAAACTCCAACTCATTAAACCCAGGAATAAAAATTAAATGCACTTTTCCTTGTTAGCGTAAATCTACGGGAGTATATTGGATCGGACATTTCGCGCCTAAGAAGACAAATTTTAGAATTTAATTGGAACGGTTTTGTAATGATGAACTTAAGTTCGGGTTAAGAATGTTTTGGCATCAATTCTAAAAAAAGCACTTTCAGCCAATGAAAACATAGGGTTTCAGCTTATCCCGAACTCAGGTTAAAAGATAGAGACGTTAAAGTATGGGATTCAAAATCTCTACTAGTTAACTTAAGGTAAGTCCGTACTCCCCATCAAAAAGCGATCCCGAAGGGATCTGCTTCGCAGGGCGCACCAGATGTGCAAAGCGCAAAGCAGTTAAAGAGGCAATCGATCGAGTTAGAATAATTAGACCGTAATTGTGTTTTAATAATCTGGAAGAAATTTATGACTGAGTTATTGGAGCAAGCATTCAAGGAGGCACAAAAGCTCTCAAACGAGCTTCAGGATGAACTTGCACAGCAATTACTAGAAGATATTGAAAATGAGTTGAAATGGCAAGAAAGTTTATCTAATTCAGACGTAGATTTAAATGTTCTCGAAGAAATGGCACGAAGGGCATTAATTGAAGATCGAGAAGGGAAGACTGAAACAAAAGGTTTTGGTGAGGAGTAATATCAAGTACGGATAATTAGTTGAAAAAAAAGGCTTGTTGCAATAAAAGAAAAGATTTTATTACCTATTACAATGAAGATAAAATAGTGTGGTTTTGGATTGGTTCGCACGCTGAATACGATAAAATTCTCAGGAAGAAGTAAGAGCAATCCAATCAATTTAAATTCAAAGAAGTTTAGAAAATAACCGCGATCGCAAAAATAATTAAACAGTGCAAATGGTACATTCTACGACACTACAAAAATTGATATAAATCCTCTGCTTGACCAAAGATTTAAGTCAAACTGAGGATAATTTCTTTAAATTATTTTTAGGGTTGATTACAACGATTCCTTTAAGGCAAGTCCGTACTCCCCATCAAATAGCGATCGCATTCACGGGCTACCCCACGACCTTCGTTAAATGCCCAAACTACTAAGCTCTGTCCGCGACGACAATCTCCTGCTGCGAATACACCAGGAATGTTAGTGGTGTATTTTTCGTGTTCCGCTTTGATATTGTTACGAGCATCTTTTTCCAATCCCAAAGCATCTAATAGGGGTTGTTCGGGACTGAGGAAACCCATTGCTAAAAGAACTAATTGGGCGGGGATAACTTTTTCTGTACCTGGAATATGTTGGGGAATAAAACGACCATTGGCATCTTTTTGCCATTTAATTTGTACAGTATGGACTGCTTTAACCTGTCCCTGTTCGTCTCCTTCAAATTTGGTAGCAGTAGTAAGATAACCTCTCGGGTCTTCACCAAATTTAGCAGCAGCTTCTTCTTGTCCGTAGTCCAGGCGGTAAACTTTGGGCCATTCGGGCCAGGGATTATTAGGAGCGCGTTCTTGAGGAGGTTTCGGCATGATTTCTAGTTGTACCAGACTGCGACAACCGTGACGAACAGATGTTCCTACACAGTCAGTACCAGTATCACCACCACCAATAATTACTACATCTTTATCTTTAGCAGAAATATTAGTATCTTTGCCGTCTAAAAGGGCTTTGGTATTGGCAGTCAGAAATTCCATGGCAAAGTGAATTCCCTTGAGAGAACGCCCTTCAATAGGTAAATCTCTGGGTTTAGTTGCACCAGTACAAAGTATTACTGAATCGTATTCTTTGAGTAATTGTTCGGCGGGTAAATCCTTACCTATTTCTGTATTGCAGATAAATTTAACCCCTTCTGCTTCTAACATTTGGAGACGACGCATGACAATTTCTTGCTTATCGAGTTTCATGTTGGGAATGCCATACATCAACAGTCCACCAGGACGATCTGCCCGTTCAAACACTGTTACCCAATGACCAGCTTTATTGAGTTGGGCAGCAGCACAAAGTCCCGCAGGGCCAGAACCCACTACAGCAACTTTTTTACCAGTGCGTTTTTCGGGAGGTTCGGGGTTAACCCATCCTTCATCCCAACCTTTTTCTATGATGGAATATTCAATATTTTTAATGGTAACAGGAGGGTTATGGATACCTAAAACACAAGAACCTTCGCAGGGTGCAGGACATACCCGACCAGTAAATTCGGGGAAATTATTAGTTTTATGTAAGCGGTCTAGTGCCTCGCGCCATCGTCCCCGATAAATCAAATCGTTCCACTCTGGAATTAGGTTATTAATCGGGCAACCACTCGCCATCCCACTAATAGTAATACCAGTGTGACAAAAGGGCGTACCGCAGTCCATACATCTAGCTGCCTGAGTTTTGAGGTTATCCTCTGGCATGGGAAGATGAAACTCGTCCCAGTTACGAATGCGGTCTTGTGGTGCTAATTCAGAAGGTTCTTCGCGGAGATATTCAATAAAGCCTGTTGGTTTTCCCATGTTTCTTACAAGGTATTAGGTATTAGGTGTTAGGTGTTAGGTGTTAGGGAAAAAATGTATAAACAATTTTGCCTAAGTCCTTTGTA
The DNA here is from genome assembly GCA_051439545.1 of Xenococcaceae cyanobacterium. Classification (GTDB taxonomy): domain Bacteria; phylum Cyanobacteriota; class Cyanobacteriia; order Cyanobacteriales; family Xenococcaceae; genus JASJDJ01. The sequence continues at coordinate 16,482 of JBFRWK010000123.1, forward strand.
ATAGTGATTTACTGTTAACTGTTCACTGTTAACTGTTAACTGCCTCCAATTCGGGCAGCATCGCGGGCGTTTGCCTCAAAGGCTGCATTTAGGGCATCGTCACCGCTTAAGCCTTCAGCGATCGAACAGGCGATCGCTTGCAACACCCGTTTGTAGTCTCTAGGCATTACCTTGACGAATTTGGGGGCAAATTCCTGCCAGTTAGCGAGTATTTTAGTAGCTTTCTGACTGTTGGTGTAATCTGCGTGTTTTTGAATCATCTGGTAGATAGTTTCTCGGTCTTCTTCATCAAGAGGTTCGATATCTGCCATTTGGGTGTTACAACGGGTAGCAAAATCCCCCTGTTCGTCGAGGATATAGGCAACTCCCCCACTCATTCCCGCAGCAAAGTTTCGTCCAGTTTTACCCAGAATCACTACTTTTCCACCAGTCATATATTCACAACCATGATCGCCGATGGCTTCGACTACCGCAGCAACACCAGAGTTGCGGACGCAGAATCTTTCTCCAGCTACACCATAGATATAAGCTTCCCCACCAGTTGCGCCATAAAATGCCACGTTACCGATAATAATGTTTTCTTCTGGTACAAAAGTAGATTTCTTATCGGGATAGACAATTATTTTGCCCCCACTCAAACCTTTACCAAGATAATCGTTAGCGTCTCCTTCTAATTCTAGGGTTACGCCCTTGGGTACAAATGCGCCAAAACTCTGCCCCGCACTGCCTTGGAAATGAAGTTTTACTGTATCTTCTGGTAAGCCTTCCCAATGGCGTTTGGTGATTTCATTACCCAGAATTGTCCCTACTACCCGATTAATATTTTTAATAGGTAGGGTTGCTTTGACTGGTTCGCCTTTTTCAATCGCTGGTTTACAAAGATCTAGTAAGGTAGTGATATCCAAAGATTTAGCTAAACCGTGATCTTGGGGAATCTGGCAATAGCGTCCTACTGAGGGGTCAACTTCAGGTTGATAGAGGATTTTAGAAAGATCGATGCCTTTGGCTTTCCAATGATTTACTGCTTTTTTGGCTTCTAAAACATCGGTACGTCCCACCATTTCATTGAGGGTACGGAAGCCCAAACTTGCCATGATTTCCCTCACTTCCTGGGCGATAAACTTCATAAAGTTGACAGTATAATCGGGATTACCGATGAAGTTTTTACGCAACTCTGGGTTTTGAGTGGCAATTCCCGCAGGACAGGTGTTCATGTGACAAACCCGCATCATGATACAGCCCAGGGTAACTAGGGGGGCGGTAGAGAAACCAAATTCCTCAGCACCTAATAAAGTTGCGATCGCCACATCCCGACCAGTTTTCATTTGACCGTCGGTTTCGACTGCAATACGACTGCGGAGGTTATTTAACACTAAGGTTTGATGGGTTTCTGCTAATCCCAGTTCCCAAGGCAATCCTGCGTGTTTAATAGAGGTTTGGGGAGATGCCCCCGTACCACCATCAAAACCAGAGATTAAGACTACATCTGCGTGGGCTTTAGCCACACCAGCAGCGATCGTTCCTACCCCTACTTCCGAGACTAATTTAACGCTGATTCTGGCTTCTCTGTTGGCATTTTTCAGATCGTGGATCAACTCTGCTAAATCTTCGATGGAGTAAATATCGTGATGGGGTGGGGGAGAAATTAAACCTACGCCTGGGGTGGAGTGACGCACTTTCGCAATCCAAGGATAGACTTTTTTACCTGGTAACTGTCCCCCTTCTCCTGGTTTTGCTCCCTGTGCCATTTTGATCTGAATTTCTCTGGCTTGGGAGAGATACAAACTAGTAACCCCAAATCTTCCCGATGCTACTTGTTTGATGGCACTGTTTTTAGAATCACCTTTTTCATTCGTCCAAGTATATCTTGCTGGGTCTTCTCCTCCTTCCCCTGTATTGGATTTACCGCCAATCCGATTCATGGCGATCGCTAGAGATTCGTGGGCTTCTTTGGAAATCGAGCCGTAACTCATCGCTCCTGTCTTAAACCGCTTCATAATCGCTTCGATCGGTTCTACTTCTTCTAGGGGTATGGGTTCGCGTTCTTTATATTCTAATAATCCTCTGAGGGTAAAGCGTTGTTTATTTTGTTCGTTGACCAGTTGGGCATATTGCTTGTACAGTTGGTAATTCCCCGTTCTCACTGCTTGTTGCAAAGTATGAATAGTTTGGGGACTGAATAAATGTGCTTCTCCATCTTTGCGCCATTGATACTCACCCCCTACATCTAAAGTATGTCCGTTAACTTGACGGTCTGGGAAAGCGTGAGAGTGACGTAAAATAGTTTCTTTGGCGATCGCTTCTAAATCTGCTCCTTCAATCCTCGAAGCTGTCCAGGTAAAGTAACGGTCTATTACGGAACGATCTAAGCCAATGGCTTCAAAAATTTGCGCTCCGCGATAACTTTGTAAAGTAGAAATACCAATCTTAGAAGCAATTTTAATCGTGCCTTTGGTCACTGCTTTAGCGTAGTTCTTACAAGCCGTCTCATAATCGACATCAGCTAATATCCCCTGATTAATCATCTCATTAATGGTAGTAAAAGCTAGATAGGGATTAATCGCCCCACAACCATAACCCAGTAAGACGGCAAAATGATGGACTTCTCTGGGTTCACCCGATTCTAAAACCAGACCTACTTTGGTACGAGAACCATTACGAATTAGGTGGTGATGTAATCCTGCTACTGCTAGTAAGGCGGGAATGGGAGCATTATCTTTATTAATACCGCGATCGCTCAAGATAATGATACTGATACCATCGGCGATCGCTTTATCTGCTTCATTACAAATGTTTTCAATGGCTGCTTCTAACCCTTTTACTCCTTCTTTGGGACTAAATAAAATCGGTAGGGTAATAGATTTAAAATTCCCGTCGAGGTTTTTGAGTTTAGCTATTTCCTCATTAGTAATTACAGGACTTTTAAGTTTAATTAGATGACAACTTTCGGGTTGGGGATCGAGTAAGTTACGTTCTGCACCAATAGTAGTGACAGGAGAAGTAACGATTTCTTCTCTGATCGAATCAATAGGAGGATTGGTTACTTGAGCAAACAGTTGTTGGAAATAATCATAAAGTAACTTAGGACGCTCTGACAGCACCGCCAGAGGAGTATCTGCACCCATCGAACCAATTGCTTCTACTCCATTTAGAGCCATCGGTTTTAAAAGTATCCGCAACTCTTCAAAGGTATAACCAAAGGTCATCTGTTTTTGGATGGTTGTAACTAACTCTTCTGAACCAACAGGAGCCAAATCCTGGGTTGCTGTTAATTCTGGTAAGGATGCTAAATCTACTAAATACTTATCCAACCATTCCCGATAGGGATGTTCGTTAATAATTGCCTGTTTGATCTCTTCATCGGCAACAATGCGTCCTTCTTCCATATTGACCAGGAACATCCTACCTGGTTCTAAACGCCCCTTCAAAGCTACATTTTCTGGAGCAACCTCTAGCACTCCTGCTTCTGATGCCATAATGACCAGGTCATCTTTAGTTACGTAATAACGAGAAGGGCGTAACCCATTGCGATCGAGAACTGCCCCTACCATTGTTCCATCGGTAAAGGCGATCGAAGCAGGGCCATCCCAAGGTTCCATCAAACAAGAATGATACTCATAAAAAGCTTTTGTCGCCTCACTCATGGACTCGTGAGCCGTCCAGGGTTCGGGGATCATCATCATCATCGCGTGGGGAAGCGATCGCCCTGCCAATACCATTAGTTCAAATGTATTGTCAAAAATACTAGAATCGCTACCGTCGATATTAATTAAATTCTGCACTTTTTTCATGTCTTCGCCAAATAACTCCGACTCAAACATGGATTGACGGGCGTGCATCCAGTTAATATTTCCTCGTAGGGTATTAATTTCCCCATTATGGGCAATATAGCGATAGGGGTGGGATCTTTCCCAACTGGGGAAGGTGTTGGTACTGAAACGGGAATGTACCAAAGCTAAAGCACTTTCTACGTCGGGATCGTAGAGTTCTGGATAATATGCTCCTACCTGCATCGGCATCAGCATTCCTTTATAAACAATTGTCCTACAGGAGACGCTAGCCTCATACCAAAATGAATCTCCCAATTCTTTGCGAATTGCTTTATGAGAACGCTTGCGAATCACGAATAATTTTCTTTCAAAGGCTGCTTCATCTAAATTGCTAGCTCTTTGAATAAATACTTGCTGCATGAAGGGTTCGCTCGATTTAGCAGTATTCCCTAAAGATGAGTTATCGGTAGGTACATCACGCCAGCCTAAAACTTTCTGTCCTTCTTCAGCGACAATTGCTTCAAATACTCGTCTTCCCTTTTCTCTAAGGACGGGATCGGGAGAAGAGTAGATCGCGCCAACACCGTACTCTCCTACTGCTGGTAAAGTAATGTTTTCTTGGGCAGCTACCTTCTTGAAGAATTTATGAGGTATTTGCATCAGAATACCTGCCCCATCCCCTGTATTTGTCTCGGCACCACAAGCACCACGATGTTCGAGATTTCCCAAGATCGTCAGAGCTTGCTCTACAAGCTCGTGAGATTGTTTTCCATTCATGTGGACGATAAATCCGACACCGCAGGCATCATGCTCGAAGCGAGGATCGTATAGACCCTGTTGGGGTGGCATTTGATTATTATTCATTTTAATAGAGTGAATGTTGGCAAAGAAAGGACAAGTAAGAAAAGATTTGATTTAAGCTATTGAAGTTTAAACTTAATTTGCTCTGACTACCATAGTGATTCAATTTTACTGTACTTCCTTGATTTTACCGAGAGAGACTCAAGTATGAGATTTTTTAACAAAGCTTTAAGCTGTAAGCTCTAAGTTTTTTAACATGAGTTCATGAGTTTAGGATAAAAAGATTATTGCTTAGGATAGCTATAACGTATTATCTGTTGAAGATTTTTGCTAAAGCTCTGTGAAGGAATAAAATTGGCGAAAATGAGCGAAATTAGAGGACATTGCTTGGTTGCCCTAAATAAACTTCGATTACGTGAGGATCGTTTTGGACTTTTTCCATTTTGCCTTCACAAAGTACCGAACCTTGATGTAAAACTGTCACCTTGTCTTTGGCTATTTGGCGTACAAATTCCATATCATGTTCGATCGCGATAATAGAATGACTTTCTGCTAAAGAGAGTAACAATGCTCCCACATTTTCTGTTTCTTCATCTGTTAAGCCCGCAGCAGGTTCATCTACTAACAATAAATCGGGAGATTGAGCAACTAACATTCCGATTTCTAAGCGTTGTTTTTCCCCATGAGAAAGCAAATCTGCTGGTAAATTAGCTTTAGCATCTAAGCCGATAGTTTCTAGTAATCCCGATACAGTTCTTTTTTCTGAGTCAGAAGAACGACCAAATAAAGTAGGAAAAACATTTTTATTACGATTAACAACCAAATCTAAATTTTCTCTGACAGTTAAATTTAAATAAACTCTAGGAGTTTGAAATTTCCTACCAATACCCATACGAGTTATTTTATGTTCGGGAATTTTTTTAAGATTTTTACCTTTAAATAATACTCTTCCTTTCGTTGGTTGTACTTTCCCCGTAATGACATCAAGAAAAGTAGTTTTTCCTGCCCCATTAGGGCCAATAATTACTCGCAATTCCCCAGTATCCATACTGAAGTTTAAGTTATTGAGAGCCTTAAACCCATCAAAACTAACTGTTAAGTTTTCTATTTCTAAAATTTTGTTATTAACCATTTATTAAGTAAAGTTCTTAACTCGCTACTTACTACTCACTACTCACTATTCACTACTCCCGTGTCAATTGCTCCCTCTCTCTTAGTACTTCTGGGTCTTCTTCTATCTGAGGATAAGTAACCAGTTGTTGGCGTAAACCAAGGAGCGATCGCAATTTTATCCAAGCATAATCTTTAACCCAACCGACAATACCATTTGGTAATACTGTTACTACAATTAAGAATAATGCTCCCTGAAAAAATAGCCATACTTGGGGAAATCTTTCGCTCAAAAAAGTTTGCGCCAATCTAACAAGTAAAGTGCCAATAATTGCCCCTATTAATGTTCCTCTACCCCCTACAGCTACCCAAATTACCATTTCAATGGAAAAAGCTACTTCCATGATCCCAGGGGTAATTATACCTGTTTGTACTGTATATAAAGCTCCTGCAATTCCCGCGATCGCGCCTGAAATAGCAAATACTAATACTTTAAATCCAGTAGGATCGTATCCCGAAAAACGTACCCGCGTTTCATCATCACGAATTGCTATTAATAAGCGTCCAAATCTGCCACTAGTTAACCGACGACAGAGTAAATAAATTATTACTAAAAAAACAACAGTTAAAATATAAAAAGTTCTTTGTACTGTCGCCGAACTTACTAGTAAACCAAATATTCTTTCGGTATCGGTTTTTAAACCATTTGTGCCATTAATTAGCTCTTGTTGTCCATTAAAAAAGTTAAAAAATACCAGCAGAGCAGCCTGAGTTAATATAGAAAAATATACTCCTTTAATGCGGTTACGAAAAACCAAGTATCCCAGGAAACCAGCGACAATACCAGGAATAATAACCAAGGCAATTAAAGTAAATAGAAAAGAATTAAAAGGTTGCCAAAACCAAGGTAATTTATCCACTCCATAAAGAGTAAAGAAATTAGGTAACTGTCCTTCAGGTATTTGTAAATTGAGGTGCATGGCGATCGCATAACCACCAAGGGCAAAAAAGATACCATGTCCCAAACTCAAAAGACCCGTATAACCCCAGATCAAATCGATACCTAAAGCAACAATTGCTAAAGCCAAAAATCTACCAAATAATCGTAAACGAAAAGCAGGCAATACTATAGGTAAAATAACAGCAAAAATAAGCGCGATCGCGATAATAATTCCTGCTTCAATTAATTGCTTTCGTCGCCGTCGTTTCTTGTTATCTACACCAGTATTTAATTCAGAACCCATAACTTATATCAATTATTACTCACTACTCACTACTCATTACTAACTACTAACTACTAACTACTAACTACTAACTACTTACAATTCAGCAGTACGCCCTTTCTGGGGAAATAGTCCAGCAGGTTTAACTTGTAAAAAGGCAATAATTAACGCAAAAACCATTACTTTTGCCATACTGCTAGTGGCAAAAAAAAGTAAAAAATCGACTATAGGTTGAAAACTTTCGGTTGAGGGAAATATGAATGCCAAAGTTCCCGAACCAATTAAGTAATTAATGATACCAATTCCCAAACCAGCCACCACTGTACCCAGTAAGTTACCGACTCCACCAACAACCACTACCATAAATGTATCGACAATATAATTCTGACCCGTATTTGGCCCTACAGAACCCAACAAACTAACCGCACAGCCAGCAATACCAGCGAGTCCCGAACCTAAGGCAAAAGTTAAGGCATCTACCTTAGCTGTGGGAATTCCCAAACAAGCACTCATACTCCGGTTTTGGGTTACCGATCGAATTCTCAAACCCCAAGTAGAACGGTTTAAAAACCAATAAACTCCCAGTAAACAAACAATTGTTAAACCAATAATAAAAAGACGAGCATAAGGCATTTGAAAATCTAAAAGCTTGAAACCACCTCGTAACCAAGTTGGGGCAGTAACATCGACATTTCTCGCACTGAACCATGGCTTAGTTAATGCTAGTCGATCGCTTTGATTAATCAAAAATCCTACTGCGATCGCGATCGCGCTAGCCAGTACTAGTAAAATAGTTATGCCCCAGTTCCTTATTCTTTCCCAGTTAGTACGACTTTTTAGGATTGTCATACCACCAAAAAACAATAAGCAAAATACAGCAATAGCAATTACCAAAAGCCAGTTAACACTGCGAACAAATTGACGCAAAATCAAACTAACTCCCCAAGTAGCTAGCAGAGTTTCTAATGGTCTTCCGTAGAGAAACCTAATTACACCCCTCTCTAAAGCTAAACCAACTAATGCAGATACAATAAAAGCGACTGGTAAAGCAAAAATAATATAAAGACCGAAACAAGGTTCACCTAAAGGTTTAAAAACATTTTGCACCACAAAAGTCGTGTATGCACCTAACATCATCAACTCACCATGGGCGAGATTAATCACACCCATCAGTCCAAAGACAATTGCCAATCCTAAAGCAGCAATCAACAGTACTGAACCAATACTGATTCCGTTAAACAATCCTTCTATTAATGCTGACATTTTCTTAAATACTTCCTAAACCAACCCCATAGTTAATAATTAGTATTCAGACAAGACTAACTATTAGGGCGCAAGCCTTGCGGAGGGGCTGTCTCCTGGGGAAACCCCAGGAGCTTGCGGGAATGGGGCTTGTCTGATTTGTATTTTGAGGGTTGAACCAATAACTCTTCTTTTTGAAGCCCCTTTCCCGCCCCGTCCCCTACAAAAAACTTCTTATGCTCTAAAGTCTTTACGCTTCTTTGTACCTACCACCTTTATTCGGATCTGTCCAGTCACAAGCATAACCTTTAGTCTCTGGTACGTATTGATTCCAAGGAATAGGAGCGAGAGGCTTCTCTGTTGACCAAACAATATCAAATAGACCATCATCTCGAACTTGACCGATTCTGACAGTTTTAGAGATATGATGGTTAGGCTGCATTGTCACTAATCCTTCTGGGGCATTAAATTCTTGACCGATAGCTGCTTTGCGGACAGCTTCTAGATCGCTAGTCCCTGCTTGTTCTACGGCTTGTTTCCAAAGATAAACCATAATGTAAGCAGCTTCCATAGGATCGTTCGTTACTCTATCTTGACCATATTTATTTTTAAACGCTGTAACAAACTGGTCGTTTTGAGGATTTTCTACCGTCTGGAAATAGTTCCAAGCTGCATAATGATCTTTGAGATACTCTACACCAATTTGTCTTACTTCTTCTTCGGCAATACTTACAGACATCACTGGATATTTATCTGGAGTTAATCCCGCACCCTGCAATTGTTTAAAGAAAGCAACATTACTATCACCATTAAGACTGTTAAAGATTACACCACCATCGGGTAAAGCTCTTTTTATTTTAGTAATGATAGGTGTAACTTCTGTATTGCCTAAAGGAAGGTAATCTTCTCCTACCATTGTCGCTCCCTTGGCTTTTAATTGCTCTTTGATAATGTTATTAGCAGTACGAGGGAAAACATAGTCCGAACCGACTAAGAAAAACTCTGTACCTTTATTAGCTAGTAACCAATCCACTGCGGGTTCGATTTGTTGGTTAGGTGCAGCCCCAGTATAAAAGATATTTTGAGAGCATTCTTGTCCTTCATACTGTACGGGATACCAAAGCATATGCTTTTTCTCTTCAAATACTGGTAAAACCGCTTTACGACTAGCAGAAGTCCAGCACCCAAATACTGTAGCTACATTGTCTTTCTCAATTAATTTGCGGGCTTTTTCGGCAAAAGTTGGCCAGTCAGAAGCCCCATCTTCTTTAATCGCGACAATTTGTTTTCCTAAAACACCCCCAGCAGTATTAATTTCTTCGATGGCTAGTTCTTCTGCTTCGACAACAGTAGTTTCGCTGATAGCCATAGTACCACTCAAGGAATGGAGAATCCCTACTTTGATGGTATCTTCATCCCCTGCAACCGCAGCATTACCATTTACAGAGGTAGAATTTGAAGTTTCCTCACCACTAGCACAAGCTTTCAAAAGAATACTAGTACCAATACCAGCAGAACCGTAGATTAAAAATTTTCTTCGCCCTAATTTCGACATCACTCGTACTTTTTAGCTCCGTAATCATTATGAAAGCATAGCAATATATCTTAGCGAGATATATCTATTTACCATGCTTTTGATTAACTTATTTAACCATGTGGGGTGTAATTGTACGATAAGTTACTGCAAAAACAAGATCTATATGAACAAAAAAAAGATTCGATTTATCCTTATCCCAAATTCTTCATAATTCTGTACGAGCCAGAGTGATTATTTTGGCTTGCTTCTTTTTTCTATAGATGGGCTTATCTGAGGGAAATCTAAGACTCTTGCCAGATTTGCTTAGCAGTAAGTTAGCCTCACTGCCAAGCAAAAAATAAAATAAAAATTAAGTTTTTTTAGTTTTGGCTACTAGTTTAGGTATGGACGACAAACTGGTTTTTTCCGTCTAGTTTAGCTTGATTTAATGCTCGCTCTGCCTTATCTATAAAAGCTTCGACAGACTGTTTTGAAAGAGGCACTTGACTAGCTATCCCTATACTTAAACTGACTATTCCCTCTGTATTAGAGTTAGCGTGAGGTATATTTAGAGTCTTTACCTGCTGCAACAGCTTTTCTGCGATGTTTACTGCTCCAAACAAATTGGTGTTGGGTAAAATAATTGTGAATTCATCATTACCATAGCGAGTTACGATGTCTGCGGGTCGCTTAGCTACATTTTTGATAATTTCAGCGATCTTTTTTAAACAATCGTCTCCAGCTTCCTTTCCATAAGTGCGATTATAATCTTTGAAATTGTCTATATTACATAATAACAAAGATAAAAAGGCTTTTTCTCTAGCCAATCTAGTCCACTCCTGAGTGATATATCGCTCGAAACAACGACGGTTAGGAATTTGTGTCAAACTATCAATAGTTGTTAGTTGTTGCAATTCTTGCTTGATTTGATTGAATGCAATCTCTGCTTGTCGATGTTGTTCGATTTTCTTACTCAATTGTGATTCCATCTGCTGGAGAGATAAAGTTAAATCTTGTACTTTATCTTTTAATTGTTGTAAGTATGCTTGCATTTGTTCGTCCAAGAGAAATTCAACTCCTAACTATGTTTTAGTTATTTGGAATAAAATTACTGGTAAATGTTGCCTATTTTTTGGTTTAAATAGCTGTAAAATCCAAAATTAAAACCTAATAAGTTTGGTTTTTTCAATTTTGATATTTGATTTTTCTTTAATTATTTTATACAAAATTTTAGACAAAAAAGCTCGTTTTGAATTCTGATATAATTTACCCTGATTTGTATTTAACAACTCTCAAGAAAATAGATCTATGAATTGCTCTATAGCTCATGAAAAAAAACAAGAAAATTCTGTAGCTTGGACAACTATAATTTACTTTTGGTTTGGTAAACCAGAAGATAAAGCTTATGGTTCACCTCAAAAATTCTGGTTTATTAAAGAAGAGCAATTCGATCGACAAGTACGGTCGCGCTTTTTAGAAACTTATCAACAGGCAGCATCGGGACAACTAAGCCAATGGCAGGAACAAGCTTTAAGTTGTCTGGCCTTAATTATAGTTCTCGACCAGTTTCCTAGAAATATGTTCCGCAACTCTCCCAAAGCTTTCGCCACTGACTCCCAAGCTTTAAAATTGGCTAAATATGCTGTAGCTAAAGGATTCGATCGACAATTATTATCGGTACAACGATGGTTTATCTATCTTCCTTTTGAACACAGCGAAAATTTAGAAGAGCAACAAACAGCAGTAAAATTATTTCAAACCCTCAAAGATAACCCAGATAGTCAAACTGCTCTAGATTATGCTTATAAACATTTACAGGTAATAAAAAAATTCGGACGCTTTCCCCATCGCAATCAAATTTTAGCCAGAGAAAGCACTCAAGCAGAAAAAGAATTTCTCAAACAACCAGGTTCAAAATTTTAGGTAATTCAACTAATAATTAAAATTATGTTATTACTAGTCGGAGATATAGGCGGAACTAAAACAATTTTGCGTTTAGTATCTGTAGAGGAAAACGATCGATCTTTTGAGACAGTTCGGGATTCTACTTATGTAAGCCATGATTTTCCCGATCTAGTACCGATGGTACGAGAATTTCTAACTGAGGCAGATAGTCAAAGACCGACTAGAGCTTGTTTTGCGATCGCAGGCCCCGTTGTTAATGATAAGTCTAATTTAACTAATTTAAATTGGACTTTACAGAGCGATCGATTAGAGCAAGAATTAGAGATTGAAAAAGTTAGTCTAATTAATGATTTTACAGCTAATAGTTATGGAGTTTTAGGCCTAAAAAATTCCGCTCTCTTGACTTTGCAAACGGGAGAATTTGATGCTAACTCACCCATAGCTATTATTGGTGCGGGTACTGGTTTAGGAGAAGGATTTTTAATTCCTCAAGGCAAAAGCTATCAAGCCTTTTCTTCAGAAGGGGGTCATGCAGATTTTGCCCCCCGTAACTCTAGGGAACTAGACCTATTTAAATATTTACAAACCAAACTTAACCAAGAACATATTTCTGTAGAAAGAATTGTTTCTGGGCAAGGAATTGTCAATCTATACCAATATTTACGAGACTCTAATTTTGCACCAGAATCATCAGAAATAGGCGATCGAATTCGGACTTGGGAACAACAAGATACACAAGATACAGACATCGATCCTGCTGCTATTATCAGTAAGGCTGCCCTCGATAAGCGCGATCGAATTTGCCAAAAAACTATGGAAATGTTTGTTGAGGCTTATGGCGCAGAAACGGGTAATTTAGCCCTCAAATTTCTTCCTTATGGCGGTATCTATATTGCTGGTGGTATTGCTGCTAAAATTTTACCTTTAATGAAAGAAGAACGTTTTTTGTTAGCCTTTAAAGAAAAAGGTCGAATGACTCCTTTAATGAATAAAATACCGATTCATATAGTTCTCAATACTCAGGTAGGATTGATTGGTTCTGTTCTTTATGCTTTACGGGAAGAAGATTGACATCCTCTTCTCCTAAATAAACATCAGTCTGAAAGACTTCGTTGATAAGATAGGGGATTCCCAAACATCACTATTTGGGTTTCTGTTTCTTTCTCGTAGAATGAATCATGAGTCACCAATAATTCATAATTAGAAAAAATGTATCGTCTTATCTCAATTTTTTGTGGAATACTAATTATCTTAGCGAGTAGCTTGGTTTTCCCTGGGAAGAGCTTGGCAGTTTCTTCCTCTCAGATAGGAGCATTACCTTTAGTTAAAAATATTTTTGCTGGTAATACTCCCGATAACTTAGGAGTTAATGACGGTCGTTTACCTTCTTGTCCAGATTCTCCTAATTGTGTTGTCAGTCAAAATGCAGATACTACTCATAGTATTGCTCCCATCGCCTATAATAGCGATTTAGCTACAGCCAGAGAAACTTTACTCAAAGTTTTAAGCGTTGTGCCTCGTACCCAAATTGTCGAACAGACAGATAATTATATTTATGCTCGATCGGAAAGTAGACTGATGGGATTTATTGACGATTTAGAATTTTATTTTCCTGAAGATGAAAAAGTCATCCATTTGCGTTCCGCGTCTCGTTTAGGAGAATCAGATTTAGGAGTAAACCGCAGACGTTTGGAACAAATTCGTCTTGCCTTTAACGATTTAAACGCGTGACTACTCCCACAGGCTAAAGCCATGTAGGCTTCTAACCTCGCGATTAGAATCTTACTGCCCCACGCCTCTTATCTAGATACATAGCAGCTACTATGCACCCCCGACAGATCGACTTGACAGTCACGACTCGCGCGTTCCCTTGCGCCTTGCGTCGGCGCGGGGTCGCTCGTCAATTTCTTTCCCCGAAAGTCCTTCGGTACTAGCGTATTAGAAAAAAAAATACTCATACATCTAATTGCGCTTGGAATTTTACAGATGCGACTCTCGCATCCAACCCATTTCCAAATTGTCTAGGTGCGTTGCTCGTACCAATTTACAGCAATTTTTAGCTAGATTTCTGGCACTTGGAAGTATTATACAACGGCTGAAAGCTTTACTAGATGAAGATTTTGGCTCGGGAGTGTTAACCTATGACCGATGATTTATCGCGCACAGCGAACAGCCCTACCCCCGTTTAGGGGGTGGGAATTCCCGCTCGCACTTTAAAAAGCTTTTGAGTTAACAAAACTGGTAGAGATGCTACATCTTGCATCTCTACTAAGCCGTTATCCGTATCTAGAGTTCGATCGATTCCCGATTTTTCTACTTCTATCAAAGCTAATTGTCGATCGATCTCTCCTTTTAAGTACATCTCACCAGCTAATGCACCACCAATATCGATCGAGCCAAATAATTTTTGTGTTGCTGGATCGAAATGAAACTCAAAATAATTTCCTCCAGCCATACCATCGACTACATTGTGATAACTGCTAATTGTTTCTCCCGCAGGATTATAAAAAGTAACTATTAAAGATTGTAAAATATTGGTTTTGCCTACTCCATGTTCGGCAATAGTTGAAGCTACTTTGGTTTCGTCATAGCTAAATTCTCCACGAGCAGAATAACCCGCTCTTCCAGCCCATTGGAAATTTTGTGTTATTGCTATAGCTGGTTTGACTGCCAAATATCCTCCTAAAATCGCGATCGAGATACATATTAATAAAGTAAAAAAAAGCTTCCTGAGAACCGACATAGTAATGGTAGATTTGTTCTGTTGTATGAATGCTAGCTAATAAGTATACAGGTACTATGCTCAAAAATGACAAGTGGATAATCGAACAAGCCAAAAAGGGTATGATTACTCCTTTTGAATCAAAATTAGTCAGAGAAGTTAGTACAAGCTCGGGATTAACTGTTCCTGCATTGAGTTATGGACTATCTTCTTATGGTTACGATCTGCGCTTAGACAAATCTGAGTTACTAGTCTTTAAGCATATTCCTGGTACTGTGGTAAATCCGAAAAACTTCAACCCAGAGAATTTAGAGTCAGTCCCTTTACAACATGATGAATACGGGGACTATTTTATTATTCCTGCCCATAGTTATGGTTTAGGAGTGGCATTAGAAAGATTACAAATGCCTTCTAATGTAACGGCGATTTGTCTGGGTAAGTCTACTTATGCCAGAGTCGGTTTAATCGCTAATATTACTCCCGCAGAAGCTTCTTGGACTGGTTCATTAACTCTAGAATTTTCTAATTCTTCTAATGCAGATTGCCGAATTTATGCCAATGAAGGAGTAGTACAATTACTATTTTTTGAAGGCGAACCCTGTCAGACTACCTATGAAGATAGACAAGGGAAATATCAAAATCAACCAAGAAAAGTAACTCTACCTAAAGTTTAAGATTAGTTTTGTGGTGAATAATTTTAGCTAGCTTTAATAATTTTTCTACCTCGATAATTTAGAAGAAATAAAAACGAGCCAGCCTTATTCAGCAATAACCTTGAAAGATTCTATTTCTAATACTGGCCCAATCATTGCTATTGTCATAACATCCTCTCTAATTTTTCCTTCTATTTGGACTTTGGCTAAGGATTTTTTTAATTCTTGAGGAGGCTCTTTCAATTCGTAAGTTGTACCATCTTCAGTTACTAATGCCCAAGTACCAAACCCAAACCCTTTTTTTTCGATCTTCCCTGTTACTTGCATGATTTTATTTGAATTCTTACTAACTACTAACTACTAACTACTAACTACTAACCACTAACCACTATCTAATTTATTCTGTCCAACTACTCAATCATTAATCCTGATGAATACTAGCAACTAAATGCTCTCGCATTTTAATAAAGTCTGGTTTGACTCGTAAACTAGACGCAGATTGTTCTTTTAAGCCATGAGCAAAAGGATTATCGATAATCTTAAAAATTCTACCAGGACGGGCGCGCATGACGACAATACGAGTTGATAACAGCAAAGCTTCTTCTACATCGTGAGTAATAAAAAAAATCGTTTTTTGGGTACGTTCCCAGATACTCTGTAAATGGCTTTGCATCGACTCACGGGTTAGAGCATCTAAAGCCCCAAAAGGCTCATCCATTAAAACTATTTTCGGGTCTGCTGCTAGGGTACGGGCGATCGCTGCTCGTTGTTGCATTCCGCCTGAAAGTTGATGGGGTAATAACTTGGCAGCCTCTACCAAACCTACCATATCTAAATAATAAGAAACTTTTTTTTGTCGATCGCGTTTGGCGAACCCTTGCATTTTTGGGCCAAACTCGACGTTTTTGGCAATACTCAGCCAGGGAAATAAATTAGGGCTTTGAAAGACTACTCCCACTTTGGCATTAGGTTTACTATACTGCTTACCAGATACAGCGATCGAGCCTGTAGTTGGGGGTTGATATCCCGCCAAAACCCTTAATAAAGTAGTTTTACCACAGCCAGAAGCCCCCAAAACACAGACAAAGTCTCCCAAGTTCATCTCTAGGTTAATATTTCGTAATACTTCGGTGCGATCGCCTTCATTACCGAAAGTTACGCCGATCCCCTCTAGCTGACAGATAGTGTTTTTTTCAAGCTCGCTACTAGGGTTTGAAAATACTTCCATAGGTTTGTTATTGACTGAGGTAAAACGAAACAGCAGGGGAGAAAAAAATAACTGTACGGGTCAACGCCCGTTGACCCCTAGCAATCAAAAACTAACAACTAATAACTAATAACTAATAACTAAGATAAGAAATCATTACGAATTGCCGATTGATAGGCTTGGAGATCGGGAGCAGAGGATATATTTTTTTGAGTCACCATAAATTTGGCAGATTCTTCCAGAACTTTAGCAAAATCTCCTACATTATCGGGTGTACCTAAATATTTAGGATCTGCTTGTTCTGCGGAGGTTAGCCAGATCAATTTGTTCATAGCTTCCAAGCTTTCTTCTGGGCTAATACCCAATTCTGGAGCGATTTTTGCTCCTGCTTCTTCTGGACTTTGACGATAAAATTCAACGGCTTCGTCTAAGACTCCTACATATTTTTTCATTGCCTCTGGATAGCTATCGGCAAACTCTTGGCGAACTACGCCTAAATCTGCTGTAACCACTCCTTTATCTGCCATCTCCGCAGAAGTGACTAAGATCTTACCGCCATCGTTCACTAGCTTGGGTAAGTTTGGATACCAAATATAACCGCCATCAATATCACCTCGCTGCCAAGCTGCCACTAAGTCTTGAGGTTGTAAATCTAAAATAGTTAATTCGTTTTCGGCAATATTTTCTAAACTAAGCAAGGACAAAAGAGTAAAGTGACTGGTAGAACCAAAAGGAACGGCAATTTTTTTACCCCGCAGATCGCTAATACTATTAATATTATCTTTAACGGCTAGAGCTTCTGCCTCACCAATTATGCTATGGATAAAATAGGGCTGATAGGGTAAATCTTGGGCAATACCTACAGCAACTCCCACCGAACCGATCAATCCTACATCGATTCCCCCAGAAGCCATGGCAGTATTTACATCTCTACCTGATTTGAAGTTAATATATTCTACGGTAGTATCGCCAAAAGCTGTTTCTGCAAGTCCTAACGCTTTTACTAATAGTTCCGCATTAGCAGATACTTGATAGCCAATGCGGATTGTTTCGGGCATTCCCGATTCACTTTGGTTGGATTCACTAGTGGAAGTTGCATTGTCTTGAGAGCTAGTGCAACTAGCAACAACTAAAGCTCCGCTAAATCCTGCTAATCCAAACAGAACATTTCTTCTTTTTAAGAGCATATCTGACAAATTTTACTTTTAATAATTTTTACAGTTAACTTAAGTTACTAGGAAATAATAAAATAATGGCGTTTAAGAATCGTGACCGATCCAAGGTAGCTGAGTTTTTTGAATCCAACGAATGCAAGCATCGATCGCGATGGCGATCGCTCCCATAATAATAATCCCCACAAAAATTATTTCACTTCTCAGAAATTTGCTAGCATCTAATACCATCCAACCAATCCCCGACACTGCTGCCACCATTTCTGCTGCTACTAGAGTAGTATAAGTAAAGCCGATCGCCGTACGCAAGCCTGTAAATAAATCTGGCAAACAAGAAGGAAAAATTACATAAACAAATACTTGCCAAGAAGAAGCCCCCAAAGAAAGAGAAGCATTAACGCGATCGCGAGGTATGCGCTGCACTCCCGATACTGCTGCTATATATAATGGGGCAAATGCTCCTAAATAAAGTAGGGCAATTTTCGAGGGGTTTTCTATCCCCAACCAGATTACCAGTAATGTATAGTACGCCAGAGGTGGCAATGGTCGATAAAATTCAATCAGAGGGTCTAAGGCTGCGCGAACTGGTTTAGAAAATCCAGACAACATTCCCAAGGGTATTGCTGTTAATATTGCCAGTACCAAGGCAAATATCAACCGATACATACTTTCGCCGATATGAAAAAGCAAAGAGTTCCCTTTATAACCGTTTTGCCAGATATCGAGAAAAGCATTCCATACTGCCATTGGAGAGGGTAAAAACAGTGGACTAACTAATTCTTTGTTTGTAATTAGCGTCCAAGCTATAAACACTATCGCTACTGTCGTCAGAGAAATTATTCTTTCTTGAGTAAATATTCCCCTAATAAAAGATCTTTGTTGGCGATTTGACGAAGTCGAAGCAGGCTTCGACTTTTTTTTTGGCAAAGAAGAATTATTGGTTAGCTTTTTATCTTTCAAGTCCATAACTAATCAGGGAATATATTTCAGTAAATTGCTCGATCGCAATTAACACGGGTCAACAGTAGTTGACCCCTACTAACAACTAACTCAAACTAAGCTCTTTGTTTTTCCCCTTGACTGGCAAGATAAGCCAAACCAAAACAGAGTAAGGCATTAACCGCCAAAAAAGAACGAGAAACTAATTCCGTTCCCATACCTGCTACGGCAGGATCGATCGCAGCACTAACAGCCAAACAAGCGGATACACCTAAAGCAGAACCAATAGCCAACCATTTAAGACTTTTATGCCCCAATAGGACAATAACTAATCCTAAAGGAATTAAGACACTAGCCGTAAACGGATTGAGTAGGGTACTTCCTGCTGGCACACTACCTAATTCTGGAAGAGAACTACCTAAGACACGGAAAGGCCATTGAGGTAAGTCAAAGACATATAAGCCTTGTAAAAAGAATAAACCAGAACTCCCCAAAATTAGACCGCTATGTAAACTAAAACTGAAAGGGATATAGTTACGTAAGAACCAAGCTAGTAAATACGAACCAATTACCATAGCAATTTTCGGCAACAAGGCGACTGCACCCCCGTCGAGCCAAAAGCGAGGATTGAGATAACCACTATCTCTAAGCCAACGGAAAAAGTCGCGGAAGGTAATTTGTCCTTTGAGAGCTAATTTTACTGCCTCGGCTGCATTCAAATGACCCGCACCAAAATGATTGAGGGGATCTTCTGTAACTCGACGAGACGATCTTTTGAGAACATCCAATACTTGTTCTGGTTCAGTTACTCCCGATGCTTCGATCAATGCTGCTACTCCAGCAACATGGGGGGCTGCCATACTCGTTCCTTGAGAACCCATAAAAATTGATTCTCCTGTTTCGGGATCGAGGGTATTTTGGATAATTTTAGCAGTGTCACTACCACCAGGAGCAGCAATATCCACTCCTGCCCCATAGTTAGAATAGGGTGCTTTTTCTCCCGCAGCATCGGTAGCAGCTACACTAATAACATGGGGATAACGGGCAGGGTAAGAAGCCGAATTACGATTTTCATTACCCGCAGCAGCAACAATAACTACACCTTTGTCATAGGCATAATTAATTGCTTCTTGCAGCAAATGGCTTTCCCCACCACCACCTAAACTCATATTAATTACATCTGCATCATTATCCGCAGCAAATTTAATCGCTTCGGCAATATCCGCTACAGTTCCCCCACCACTAGCAGAAAGGACTTTTAAAGGCATGATACTAGCTTTATAGGCAATACCCGCTACACCATAACCGTTATTAGTAGATTGAGCGATCGTGCCAGCAACGTGAGTACCATGTCCATTATCATCATTGGCACTTATTTTATCGTTAACAAAGTCGTAACCTTTAACAAATTTAGTTAGTTTGAGATCGTTGACTTTAGTAACTCCAGTGTCAATAACTGCAACAGTGACACCCTCTCCTTTGGTTTCATCCCAAGCTTGCTCGACGTTAATATTATGTAAGTTCCATTGTTTGCTATATTCTGGGTCGTTAGGAACTTCTAACTGATGGTAGATGTAGTTGGGTTCGATGTATTCGGTATCTCTTTTCAAGGAAGAATGACGCAGTGCTTTGAGGGTTTGGCGATCGCCTTTTACTACGTATACATTATCTTCAATAGAAAAAAAACTATTAAGCGTCGGATATTGCTGATACTTATGGAATATATTTTGTATTTCTTCTCTTATTTCACTGTTGGGAATATCTTCTCTAAAATCTAGAATAACTGAGTCAAATTCTCCTTGGTTGGCTAATCCCTGATAGTGGGACAGGGCAAAAGTTAGACCAAAGAAAAATAAACAAAGTAGCAGAATCTTTTTCATGGCCACTTCTATCCTCTTCGTCGGTTTTACCTTCCACGATAGCTTATCTTCGTTGCTTCGAGCTTCGTTGCTTTTTTTGTTAAGAAAATTTTATATATATTTTTTTTTATATGCCGAACAGTGCTTTTAATGATTATTAATCAATCTTGGTTGGCCAGTTCACCGAGGGAATTATTCGATCGTATTCTCTTTCTCGACAAAACTCTGTAATTTTATTAGCTTGGTTACTAGCTTCAGGAAATTCTGATTCAAAACTTTGAATTAATAATTTCATCAAAATGGGAGCTAAAATTTGGGCAAAATTACCTTTACAAGCGCGTTCATACCATTTAATCAGATCGGATTCTTTGATAATTCCTTGAACTCGTTTTCCCCATCCTATTTGTTTAATAATAATTTCAATAATAGAAGCATCGATATCTCTACAAACAACGATAATGCGCTCGCTTTCTATTCCTTCAACTATTTCTCTAACTGCATTTTCATCTAAAGTTAGATGTTTAACTTGAATAGCTGGACCAAAATTTGCCCACATATCCAATCCTCTATCAGCTGCATTCGTAACTCCTACTCGATAAATATGTGCTGATTCACTCCATTGCATTTTAGTTGTATCTATGTTAAGTAATACTTTAGCTAGATATTCAAATTCTTTTAAGAGATCGGCTTTTTCTTGAGAAACTTTAATAGTTATTTCAGTTTCTAATCCAGTGACTATGGTTTCAAAAAGACTATAAGTAACTATCTCATAGCATTTATCGATACTCCTTTTAAGTCCAGGTTCACTTCTAAACAAAGTCAGTAATTCAGTCAGATTAAATGTTGCTGGTGAAGTAGATGCTTGCTTCACCTTTTCAAAAATGGCAATAATTCCGCTTTGTCTTTCTATAAATTTATAGTAAATATAACGTTCTACTACTCCAGGTAATTCTTTGTTTTCTCGATCGAGAATTGTAAGTATTTCAGGAGGCATAGCGTTATTATTCCAGATATCATCTTGGAATCGACTAGAAGAACTAGAAGTTTGATTTAATAAATATTTTGATACTTCATCTCTCCATTTTTTTGATTTCGTTCGGTAAGTTTCTAACTGTGTAATATCTATATCTTTTTGGACTCGCGAGCGATACAATACTTCGGCAATTTGAATAGGTTTATAATAGCGCGTTCTAGTTTTTTTGATAATCGAATCAAGTCTAGTTTTTGCTGCGGTAATATCCATATCATTAATTTGAAACAAAGGAACTTGAATAAAGCGATCGTTAAAAGACTTGATTTCTTTGTTTATTTGATATTCTAGGTTATGATTTTCTACTGCTTTAAACATTGAATGGAGTATTACAGCTACACAAGGAACAGCAACACTATTACCAATAAGCTTTCTCATCGCTGAATAAGAACGAACAATTTTAAAACGATCGGGAAATCCTTGTAACCTTAACATTTCTCTTTCTGTTAATCGTCTTTCACCATTAACTAAAAGATAGTTATAAGATGCTCCTGCACGTAAAGCACAAGAATAAGGGTAAGCACTAATATGACCTGCCTTGTTTTCATGCCAAATAGTTGGCTCTTGATGTTTTTTCCCAGTATACTTAGCTAAACGATTTTGTCTTATTTTCTCTGAAGCATAATAAGAATAAGACACATTGTTTTCTAAAATTTCAGAGAGTGATAAAGGTTTTATCGAAGGTTTTATCCATGAAAAACGAAGTGGTTCTAGAAATCCAACAATAAAAATTCTTTCTCTTTTTTGTGGTAATCCAAATTCAAGAGCATTGAAAATTTTATAATGAGTATAATATCCTAAACTTTCAAGTATTTCTATAATTATTTGTAGAGTTTCTCCTTTATTATGTCCTCGCAATTGTTTGACATTTTCTAAAATAAAGGCATAAGGCTTCTGGCTTTTAAGAATACGAGCAATTTCAAAAAAAAGAGTCCCTCTTATATCTTCAAAGCCTTTAAGTTTGCCACAAATACTAAATGGTTGACAAGGAAATCCAGCGAAAAGAATATTATGATTTGGTATGTTATTATCCCCTATTTTGGTGATGTCACCATAGGGTTTTTCTCCAAAGTTTGCTTCATAGGTTTGTCGAGCATCAGAATCTATATCTGAAGAAAAAACACAAAGAGGCTTGACTTGGTATTCTTGACATACTCTTTCAACTGCAATCCGAAAACCACCGATACCACAAAATAAATCTACATATTTGAGAACGTAATTGTTGTCAATTTTTGACCATAATTTCATGGAGTTTAACTACTTAAATAAAAAAATATGGTATCCTAACTGAATAAGCTATGGTACTTTGGACTTTGTTTGTCTATAACCGATAATTTACTTTTCTTAACCTTTGTGTAAGCTGAGATTAGCAATAGTTTTGGCAAATATTCCCAATATTCATGTGTCGCTTACTTGCCTATCTGGGTTCAACAGTTCAACTCGATCGATTATTATATAAACCGCAGCATTCTTTAATAGTTCAAAGTTATCAACCCCAGGAAATGACTTCGGGATTGCTTAATGCGGATGGCTTTGGTCTTGGTTGGTATCATCCTCAAAAACAAGATTTACCTTATACTTACAGAAATACTCAACCAATTTGGAGCGATCTAAATTTAGCTCAAATAACTCGCTACATAGAAGCAAAATGTATTGTAAGTTACGTTCGTAGTGCCACCCCTGGTTTGGCAGTGGATTTAAGCAATTGCCAACCTTTTACTCACGAAAATATCGTGTTTATTCACAATGGCTATATAAATAATTTTAGAAATACCCTTTATCGATCGATTCGCTCGACTTTAAACGATTCTACCTATCAATCAATTCACGGTACTACCGACTCAGAACATATCTTTGCTTTAATAATTAATCAATTGCAAATCAATCCCCAACTTACTCTTCAACAAGCTTTAGCTGAGGCTTTAACCAAACTTACAGAATTAACTAGATCGGCAAAAACTTGCTTTTCTGCCAACATTATTGTTAGTGATGGTCGAAAATTCGTGGCTTCTCGCTATGCTTACGAACAAACTCCTCCTACCCTATACTGGCTTAGAGATGCTTCTGACTATCCCAATGGGGTAATTCTTGCTTCTGAACCTCTATTTGAGGGAAACTGGAAAAGTTGCCCAACTGATAGCATAATTACGGTAGAGGAAAACCTTGAAGTTCAGATCGATTCAATCTCCTAAAGCAAATATTTTAGAAGCTTTACAGCAATGTCGCCAAAAGACTCTCAGTCTATTTAAGGAAATAGATTTTAACACTTTTTGTCAGCAAGCTCATCCCGATTTTAGTCCTGTTGGTTGGCATTTAGGTCACATAGCCTTTACCGAAGCCTACTGGATTTTAGAATATTGTGGTGGTTTTCCACCAATTTTCCCTAAATATAATCAATTATTTGCTGCGGATGGATTGGCAAAAGAAGAGAGACAAAATTTACCTTCTTTGGAGATTATTCAAGATTATTTAGACACAGTTAGAAGTAAAGTTTTATATTATCTAGAAACTGCACCTATAGACAAAGAAGAAAGACTCTGGCGATGGCTGATCCAACATGAAAGTCAACATAGTGAAACTATCTCTTTGGTAATGCAACTTCATCGCTGGCAAAATGGTATTAAACCCCATCCTCAATATCCTATCTCTAATCCTATATCTTCAGAGATGGTAAAAGTAGCAGCAGGGGAATTTGTAATGGGGAGTGATGCTATAGACGCTCAAGATAATGAACGTCCCGCCCATAAAATATATTTAGATACCTACTGGATCGATCGATATCCCGTTACTTGTCAACAATACCGAGAATTTATAGCTGCTGGTGGATATCAAAAGCAACAATATTGGTCGGAATTGGGATGGCAATGGTTATTACAACAAGATTCTATCTCTCAACCCCTGTACTGGTTATATGCCTCTGACTGGGATAATTATCCAGTTTATGGTGTTAATTATTACGAAGCAGAAGCCTACGCTAATTTTATCGGCAAGAGATTACCAACAGAGGCGGAATGGGAAAAAGCTGCCACAGGAGTAAACATTTTCTGTAATCATGACAATCTTGTCGGGCAAATAACCCCAGTTAATGCTTACCCAGAATCTAAAAGCTATTACGGTTGTTACGATATGTTGGGTAATGTGTGGGAGTGGACATCATCGTGGTTTGCACCTTATCCCAACTTCACTAGTTATCCCTATACTGGTTATTCCCAGGTTTATTTTGACGATCGACATCGCGTGTTGCGGGGAGGGAGTTGGGCAACTCGTCCTTGGGCTTTAAGGGCTAGCTTTCGTAACTGGTATCATCCTTGGATAAGACAGATTTTTGCTGGTTTTCGTTGTGCTGTGAGTTAAATTAAATACTCATAGCAATCTAGGTATTCATAAAACTTTGGGACGTTCGAGAGAACGCCCCAAAGAGATTATATTTTTATGTTGCCCGTAAATTGAAAACTATTTATTCAATACCCTCAATCTTGTCTTCTACTTCTTGATACAATTCCCGCAATCGATCGAGATTTTCTTCACTAGTTTCCCAGTAACCACGACCGTTAACTTCTAGTAATGTGCCGACAATTTTACGGAAAGAGTTAGGATTTAAATCCATCAACCGTTTGCACATTTCGGGGTCATCGATAAAAGTAGTATTCACATCTTCATAAACCCAGTTATCTACAGCGTCGGCAGTGGCACTCCAACCCATAGTATTGACTAAACGCTTGGAGAGTTCGCGGACACCTTCGTAACCGTGACTTAGCATACCTTCATACCATTTGGGGTTGAGTAATTTAGTACGGGCATCTAAACGGACGGTTTCGGAAAGGGAACGAATTTGGGCATTAGCAGTGGTAGTGTCGGCAATGAAAGCTGTGGGTTTTTTCCCGTCATCCCGTAAACTTGCTACAACCTTAGTGGGATCGGAGTCGAAGTAGTGGGATACGTCAGTCAGACTAATCTCTGAAGAATCTAAGTTTTGGAAAGTAACTTCGGCATTTTTGAGGGATTTCTCAAAGATTTGCCGACCTTCTTTCATTACTCCAGGATTATCGGAGTCGAAAGCAAAAGATTTGCGGTTGAGGTACATATCCTGCAACTCTTTTTCTTCTTCCCAAGTACTGTTTTCTACAGCTAGGTTGATGTTAGAAGAGTAAGAACCAGAAGCGTTAGAGAATATACGAGTAGCTGCCTGACGCAGATTAATTCCCATTTCTTCTGCTTGTTCTAGGGCGTGTTTGCGGATAAAGTTCATCTCAATGGGTTCGTCAGCTTCTGCTGCCATTTTTACTGCTCGATCGAGCAAGTTCATTTGATTGATAAACAAATCGCGGAATACCCCAGAACAGTTTACTACCACATCGATACGGGGACGACCTAATTCTTCGAGGGGAATCAATTCTAGTTTATTTACTCTGCCCAAGGCATCGGGTACGGGACGAACCCCTACCATCCACATAATTTGTGCTAAAGACTCGCCGTAGGTTTTAATATTGTCTGTTCCCCAGAGGACACAAGCAATAGTTTCTGGATATTCACCATTGTTATCTAACTTTTGTCTTTCTAACAGTCTGTCTACTACTACTTTGGCGCATTTAACCGCAGCTAGAGTAGGAATAGACTGGGGATCGAGAGCGTGAATGTTTTTACCAGTAGGTAATACGTTGGGGTTACGGATAGGATCTCCACCAGGGCCAGGTAAGACGTATTCTCCTTCTAGGGCTTTGAGTAGACCACCTAGTTCGTTGTCGGCGCAGACTTGTTCTAAGCAAAACTCTAGATATTCAAACAAAGGTTTGAGAAGTTCTTTGTCTACATCTTTATACCCATGTTCGTGTAAAGCTTCTACCCAAGGTTCTTTTTTACCAATATTGAGGAAGTTGAGTTTAGAAACCATCGAAACTCTTCCTTCAGAATCAATTTGGGCTTTAACTAGGGCTGATACAGCAGCGCGAGTTGCCTGGGTGATATCTTGGAAAAGCTGTACGTCTGCTAAAACACCACGGTCGTTGTTAGCGTAGATTTCATCGATATCTCGATCGATACTTTGGGCAATAATTCGAGGTAAAGAAACGATTTCTTCTTCTTCACGATCGAGATTAGAAATATTTACCAATGTCGCGATCGCTTCTTCTGCTGTAGGGGGTTTACCAATGACGTGTAAACCACAGGGTAATAAGCGAGATTCGATTTCCATCAGTTTTTTGTAAACCAAACCCACAATAGTATCCCGTTCTTCTGGGGAGATATCTTTGGCATCGGTTTCGGGTAGGGCAATGTCTTTGTCTAAGTTGACAATGCGACATTTATCCATAATCGTATCGACAATTTGGATACCTCGCGCACCATCTTTAAGAGTTTGGTAAGAACCAATTAATTCCCCTAATTCTTTTAACCCTTTGTATAATCCAGCATTTTCCGCAGGAGGAGTTAGGTAAGAAATAGTAGAAGCATAACCGCGACGCTTAGCAATAGTTGCTTCAGAAGGATTATTGGCAGCGTAATAGTAGATATTAGGTGTACTACCAATTAAGCTATCAGGGTAACATTCTCCCGACATCCCCATCTGTTTACCAGGCATGAATTCTAGAGAACCATGAGTACCAAAGTGTAGGACTGCATCGGCTTTCCAAACTTCTTCTAAGTAAGTGTAGTAAGCTGCAAAACCATGGTGGGGAGAAGCAGAACGAGAGAATAACAGTAACATGGGATCGCCTTCGTAGCCAAAAGTAGGTTGTACCCCAATAAAAACATTACCGAATTCCTTACCGTAAATTAATAAGTTTTGTCCGTCGCTATTGAGATGTCCTGGTGGTTTACCCCAATTTTCTTCTAATTTAACTGAATAGGGAGTCAGCCGTTCGTACTGTTCTACAGACATTCGATAGGCAATATTCAATTCAGGAGAAGCATATTGAGCTTGAGCATCATGAATAACTGCTTCCATTAACTCTTGGGGAGAGTCGGGTAAATCTTGGACATCGTAACCGTTGCCCTTGAGTCCTTTTATCACCTCATAAATAGACCCAAATACATCTAAATAAGCAGCAGTCCCCACATTTCCTTTATCGGGAGGGAAACTAAACACTGTAATAGCAACTTTTTTATTGAGTTTGGGTTTTTTCCGCAGATTACCCCATTTCATAGCTCTACGAGCGATCGCTTCAATGCGATCTTGTAAGGCGATCGCTCTTCCTGTAGCTCCATCTCTACCAGATAGTATAATTGGTTCGATCGCGCCGTCTAATTCGGGGATCGCTATTTGCAACGCTACTTGGACGGGATGTAAACCCAGTTCACTTTCTTCCCATTCTTCAGTAGTTTGAAACACCAAGGGTAAGGCTACCATATAGGGACGGTTGAGCCGTTTTAAAGATTCGATCGCTTTGGGATGATCTTGTCTGGCAGGGCCTCCTACTAAAGCAAATCCAGTGAGGGAAACCACTACATCTATTAAAGGCTGTGGTTCTGTTCCTTTTACCCCAACTTCCCAGAAATAAGCATCTACAGGTTTAGAAAAATCCAACCCCCCAGCAAAGACAGGAATGACTTTAGCTCCCATGGCTTCTAGTTCTTGTACCATGGCTACATAGTGAGCATCGTCTTGGGTAACTAAGTGGGTACGTTGCAATACTAAGCCCACACAAGGCGCGAGGGGGTCTTTAAGATCTTCAGAAATATCGCTACGGCTGTTAAACCAGTTGAGATATTCTTTAACATCCTCAAACATATTGGGAGCAAGGGGATGCCAAATACCCATATCTGGATAAACTATGGGTTCTGAGTATTCTACCCCTTTACTTAAATTCTTTTCCTGATAAACATATTTATCTGCCAGCATCAGCAGGAAGTTCTCTAAATTATCTGAGTTACCCCCAAGCCAATACTGAAAACTCAGCATAAAATTACGGGCATCCTGGGCTTTTTCTACAGGAAGATATTTTAAAACTTTAGGTAGGGTACGCAACAGCTTGAGCATGGCATCTTCAAAAGAGCTACCCGACTGCTGCTTGCGCTTCCGCATAAATTGGGCGATCGCACTTTTAGACTGTCCTAACTGTGCCATAGAAAAGCTACCCATTTTGTTTAGGCGCATTACGTCTGGCATAGAAGGAAAAACTACCGCAGCATCAAGGCGATCCCGATGGGGTTTGACTGCCTCTACTACTTTTTGTGCTAAGTCTTCTATAAAAATTAACGAAGCAATAAATATATTTGCCTGGGCAATATCTTGCTGAAAGTTAGCATAATTTTCTTCGTTTCTTAATTCTTCTATTAAATAACCACTAAGTTCAACCGCTAGATGAGGATTATTCTGGTTTATATTTCTAGCTGCTTCAGAAAGCGTGCTTTGATACTGAGGCTCTAGCACGACATAGACCACCCTAAGTAAGTCACGTCCGTCGAGCGATTCTGGTTTTACTTGACGAATGTTTGACTTTACGTGAGTGAACATATATTTGATTCTCCTTTGTTGATGGGGCGGATAGCAATATAAGGTTCTAGCAGGATCTTGTTTGACCTACTTAGACAACTGGTTTCTGTTAAGTATTTTTATCAAAAAATCTTCTTCAAAAACCGCCAAATCGACTATTCGACACAATTCGATAAAAAAAATGTAATATTTTGTTACAAATTTTGACATTTTTCTTGAGTAAATACTCAATTTATTTTTAATAAAAGTTAATAATTATTTTTCTTCTTCTGAGGGTGAAACTATCGAGATTGGTGATAGTACTTTTGCTGCCGATCAGCTAGGATCTGTAGATGCAGACGTTTCTCTTACTAATGATGTTGCTCCTTATTTGGGAATTGGTTGGGGAAATCCTGTAGCTAAAAATAAAAATTTAGGATTTTGGTTCAATTTAGGTGTAATGTTTGGAGGCTCGCCAGAGGTTTCTCTTACTCCTAATTTTGGTTCAGCAGCTACTCCTGAGATCCAAGCAGAGATTAACCAAGCGATCGATCGAGAAGTAGAGGAAATCGAAGACGAGCTAGATTTTATTAATGTCTATCCAGTACTTTCTCTAGGATTGTATTATCATTTCTAACCAATAAAGCAATGAGCTAACCTATACACATAAGCTAAAAATTCCTGAGTATACTTACTCTAAGCTCAATTCCCCTATCCTCCAAAATTCTTAACTAACTTGGGGGATTTGGGTGCTAAATTCAACTTTAGTTACTGTGATTTTACCGAGAAAATCATTTTTAATTTTAAAAAAAATTGTTACTTTCTGAGTAATTACGATGGCGATTTTCGATTGTTTGAGCTTATCTTTAATAAGTGAAATTTCTTCCGTTATTTTACTGCGGAATATACCTTGGCATGGTTAACTTTCCGATAGTAAACGGTGGATATTTTAGCTAAAAGCGAAAATTTATGCTCACAAGAGTAAATTACAACCCTAAATAGTCTTACCTATGCCTCAGGATAGAAGCCAACTACAAGTTGTCGAACAATTTTCTTTTATCTATACGCTTACCCATTCAAGTAATTTAAGAGATCGCCAAAGTAAACATTTAGAAAAAAAAGTATCTTTAGATATCCATAAATCTCAAAACAAGCTCGAGCGCGAATCTTGTAGTAAGCTTGTAAATTCTTGTTTGGAAAATTCTGTCACTTTATCCTCAGTTCTAGGATTTCCTAGGTCTATCGGTGATAATGAATCTGCTTTGAGTTTATTAAATGAACCAACTAGCGATCGTTATTTTGCTTCTTCTCAACAAGCAGAATTACCAGGACAACAAAACCAAAACAATTCTTTTGTTACTAAGCATTTAGGTAAAATATTTTTATTACTTTCTTCTAGCTATTTTATTTTTATTGCTTGTTGGTTAGCAGGACATGATTACTATGGCAAAATTTTTCCTTTTTCTGCATTAAGATCTATACTTAATTTTCCCGAATCCAAAGTATCCACCGCCGATTTACAGTTTATTGATTATCTAAAGCGATCGCTTAGTAATATCGAACTCCAGCAAAATTCTTTATTAAGTGATTTAAATAATAAATCGGAAAATTCGGAAGTAGTTTATGTTCCTGTTTATAATCTCAGTAATAATAATTCTGCTTTATCTGAATATTCCCTTAGTTCTTCAGATATTAATTCTCCTTTACCTGTTCCGATAATCCCTCCCCCTCCTCCCAACAAAATACCATTATCAAATCCTACAACTTCTGTTCACCATAACAAGAGCAACAAGTCAGCAAAATCGAAATTGCCTGCTATTCCACAATCTTCTGCTGCCAATGACAACAAAATTTCTAGTTCTACCGATCCATCTTCAGTTAAAAGTTATACATTAATCGGTATATTTGAACTAGGAAAACGCTCTGCTGCTTTATTTAAGGTAGATGGCGTGACTAAAAGAATTTGGGTAGGAGACAAATTAGATAATGGAGGTTGGATTTTAGAGTCTGTGGCTAATCAGAAAGCTACAATTAGCCGTCAAGGAGAAACTCGTTCTCTTAGTGTCGGTGAGAAATTTTAGTAGTTATTATTGAAACTTTAAAATTCTATTTCAGTTGTATTGAAAGCGCGATCGAGCTAAAAAATTAGTAAGTATAACCACGATACTTTCGCTTAAACTGATTGAATCTAGCCTCTTTTTTAGCTTTATTATTTGCAACTCGCTCGTTATAAGTTATACCTCTATATGTCTTGGCTACTTTGGTTGATTTTTCTGCTCGATCGGTACTATAAGCTTCCTCAAACAATTTATCTTCGTAAACAATTTCTTTATATTTTTCGTCTAACGATTGTTCTGTAAATTCTGAGATTTCCAAAAAATCTTCCCTATCTAAACCATATTTTTTATTTTTATCCTCGAACCGATGATTAGAAGATTCAGGAGGAAAATATTTACTATTAATTTGATATAAGTATTCCCTCTCGGCTAGATCTAATTCATTGCTTTTTTGTTCTACCCAAATAGCTATCCAGTTTCTATGTTCTATTAGTAATGTATCTATATTATTACTTAAATATTCCTTTTTGATTTTTTCTGCCCGCTCGTAAAATTGCTTTGGTAGGGTCTTTACCCGCAAATACACTCTGTTATCGAATTTAATTTGTAAACTCGTTTTAGTGTAAATTCCTTGAGAGGTTAAATCTTCTTCTAGTAAATAAGTCATTTAAATACTTCTCCAACTTTCGAGGCTGGTAACATAAGATTCTAAATATAGCGATATTAAGTACATAAGTATATGTATATCTCGAAAACAAGCTATTATCATCTAATTGGTATGATTGATAATTTGCTCTGAAAATATAAATATTGCGATCGGATATAGCCAGAAAAGGCGATTACTCCTAGCTATTAAGCTTTGGCATCCACTATATAAAAGTTTTCTATCCTTTGCTGCTTCGATAGTACAATTCACCTACAAATTGGCTTAATTAAAATTTGAAGCTAGGTTATAACCCTGAAAACCGCTATAATTTTAATAAATCTGCTTATTTTTAATAATCTGAAGCGATCGAAATAATTTGTTGGGCTTTGAGTTCAATTTTTTGCCAATATTTAATAAATAAATTTGTATATGAGCTTATTTGATGATTTAAGCCAATTTCTCGAAGAACGATTAGACGAATTTCTCGAAAAAAATCCTCATCTAGAATTTCAGGCACTAGAAGAACAATTAAGAGAACAAGAACGGGACACTAATAAGCTAATTCTACAGTTACAGCAACAAGAAAAAAGCCTGCAAGACCAAATTTTAGCGATCGCAGAAGAGATTAAAATCTGGCATGGTAGAGTTGCTAAAGCTCAAGCTGCTAATAAACAAGATTTAGCAGAAGCAGCAAGAGAAAGAGAAGCAGCACTTCTGCGTCAAGGTAATCAACTTTGGGGACAAATGGAAGGAGTAAAAAAAAGAGTTGTTCAAGCCAAAGAGTTATTAACGCAAATTCAAAATAGACGCAAACAAGTTCAAGCTAAAGCTAAAACCGCTAGCAGTGTTAATAGTTCTACTAACGGTTACACGGTAGGTTGGAATCAAGGAGTTAATCGCAGTATTTACGATCGAGCAGCAGACCCATTAGAATCGAAATTTCAGCAATGGGAATTGGATGAAGAATTAGAAAGAATGAAAAGAAATATGGGTAAGTAGAGAGTAGCAGGTAGCAAGTAGTAAGTTTTTTGATTTTGAACTAACAAACAAACTGCGTTTAAGATAATTTTTCTTTAACCATTTCCTGAATTTTTTTGCCGTCGGCTTTACCTTTTAGTTGTTTCATAGCTGCTCCCATAACTTTCCCTAAGTCTTTAGCTGTAGTCGCTCCAACAGAAGTAATAATATCATCAAGGATTGTACTTACTTCCTCATCGCTAAGTTGCTTGGGTAAATAAGTTTCAATAATTGCTAATTCTTGAGCCTCTTTTTCCGCTAAATCTTCCCTGCCACCATTGCGATATTGTTCGATCGAATCTCGACGTTGTTTTGCTTGTTGCGATAATAATTCTATTTCTTGTTCTTCTGTTAGGCTATCTTGACCTTTAGGGCGTAAAGCAACTTCTTTTTCGAGAATTGCTTTTTTGATAGCTCGAACTGTTTCTAAGCGAATTTTATCTTTAGCTTTCATCGCCGATTTAATATCTTCGCCAATACGATCTTTAAGACTCATTGGTTTCTTCCTCCGATACTCACTCAATAATATTATGTAAAAACAGGCAATACTCTAAAAAATCTCAGATAAATCTACAGCTAATCCTGGTAGTAGCTTCTCGCCTGATAAACTAGTAGGATTATTTAATAGCTCTTTTTCTGTACCAATCCGATAAATTTCCACTTCTTTGCGCTCTGGGTTAATTAGCCAACCGAGTTTTACACCACAATTACGATATTCTTCCATCTTCTGTTGTGTTTTAACTAATTCGTCAGTAGGAGAAAGTAACTCAATTACAAGATCGGGATCGATCGGTGCAAAACCTCTTTTTTGTGTGTCAGTTAAACTATTCCATCGCTCGATCGCAATCCAACTCACATCAGGAGAGCGAGTTGCGCCATTGGATAACTTAAAACCTGTAGAAGAATCAAATACTTTTCCTAACTTGTATTGACGATTCCATAATTGAACTTGATAGATCAAATCGGCATTTCTTTCGCCTGTAAGGCTTCCCGTTGGCGACATGATAATTAATTTTCCTTCAGCATCGATTTCAAATCTCATATCGGGATTTTCACGACACAACTGCTCTAAATCGCGATCGCCGATCGAATCTGTCAAGGCTCTAACATCTATGGTGTATGTCATCTTCTTTGGTTAAAAGCGTGATTTCATCATTATAAATTGGCTCTTAATTAGCTCTTATAGCGATCGTTATTTTTCGATCGCTAATTAACTTTTCCAAGTACCATGAAAACCAGGAGGAATAATACTAGGTAAACCCAAACGACACAAAGGTTCATCTTCTAAACGATCGCTCTGGTAAATTCTTACTTCACTACTATCCGTATTACCATCATAAACAACTGTTAGAATCCAACCCTGTTCGGGATTATCTCGATGGGGAACATACATAGGTTCAGTAGGATAGCAATTTTCCCCGATCTTAGCTACAGTTAAATTACCAGTATGCCGATCGAAACGGGCGATCGAATTCAATAATTCTTGAGCGATATCTGTTCCTTCTCTATACACAGAAAGATAAGTATATCGCCAGGGTTGTCCTACTTGATGCTGGGGTATTACAGGAAATTCACAACCTCGATCTAATAATTCTTTAGTATCTATTACTTTTCCCAACTGAGGATCGATTTTGATTTCCCATAATGTTCCTTTGGCAGGAGTTGAAGTTTTACCTGTAGCTACTTCTTTCAGATATTGATTGGTTTGAAAATCTTGGTAACGCACAAACTCGATAATTATAGATTCATCTCGATCGACATATCCATTGGTAAAATGCCACTGATACCAAGCATCAGTTTCTATTTTGCTAACTAAATCTAATGTATCGCGCTCGAAAACTAAAATTTGAGTACCACGATCTGGTTTCCATTCCATGGCATCGCTAAAACTTTTGAAACCGAAGATTACAGGTAGAAAGTTCAAATCTATTGGAGGAAGAAAAAAGACTAAATATTTTCCTGCTAAAACAAAATCATGAACTAGGGAAAATCTATCTAAAAAATAAAGGTTTTGACTCTTAACTTGTCCCGCAGAATTACTGCGATAAATATTCAAAGTTACTTCTCTACCCACACTAATGCCAAAATTAAATATCTCTCCTGTAGTAGAGTCAATTTTAGGATGAGCGGAAAAGGAAGAATCATATAACAAACCAGATAAATTATCTTTTCCTTTGGTCTCTAAAGTTTGCAAATCTAAAGCATGGGGTAAACCACCTTCCCATAAAGCCAAAAGTTTATCGGGTAATGCCAAAACAGAAGTATTAGCTGCATTTTTAACTTTTTTAGTCCAATTATTCCAAAACCCCCCAGGTGCAGTCATGCCATAGTTGGGATAAAGAAATTTATTTGCTGCTGCTTCTTTCTGATAACTTTCTGTTTTTACATAACGATAGGTTGCTGTAGCTTTCTCTTCGCCAAAATGAACGGCTAATATTCCTCCATCTCCATCAAACCAATGTCCCACTCTTTTGTTCCCACGCTCTAAACGAGCAGGGCCATTACGATACAATGAACCCTGTAATTCTGGGGGAATATGTCCAGCAAGTATAGGTAAAGGAGTTAGAGGAAATTCTTTGGCTGGGTTGGCGATCGCTTTTGACCAACTTCTATAATTAGACATTATCTATACAATTTAAGTTTGACTGAAAACAGGTTCAGATATTGATTTTTGTGGACGAGAACGTTTTCCCTTAAGTATTATAGGCACGCCATTGTGAGGGGCGACTGTCCCACCACGTCGTTTCGGCATGACAGGGCGATCGCTTGCTAGAGTTAGTTCGTATCTAGTCAATATAGTCGCCAATACTAATTTCATTTCTAAAAGAGCTAGCACATAACCTATACAACGACGATTTCCGCCACCAAAAGGCAAAAATTCATTAGGTGTATATTGTGTCTCTAAAAATCTTTCTGGTATAAATTTTTTAGGTTCGGGGTAAAGGTCTTCTCGTTGATGAGTTAAGTAAATACAAGGAGCAAGCATTGTCTCTTGGTCAAAGCTATAACCCATAATTTCTACAGGTGATTTAGCAATGCGGGGAAAAGCAATAATTGCTACAGGGTAAATTCGTAGAGTTTCCGAGCAAACGGCAGTTAGATAAGGCAGGCGGGAAATTTCTATAGGATCGGGATTTTCGGGTAAACTATCTAATTCTTGTAATAGTTTTGCTTTTACTTCGGGTAATTTCTCGATCCAATAAAAAGCCCAAGATAAAGCTGTAGCCGTAGTTTCATGACCAGCCGTCAGTAAGCTAATCATCTCATCTTTTAGTTCTGCATCAGTCATGGGCTGTCCATCTTCATCGCGGGCAGATAACATTAGACTCAGAACATCATTACCGTTAGAGTCTGGTTGGCTACGGCGTAGATCGATTTCTGCTTGAAGTAGATCGTATATCTTTTGCCGACAACGCACAAACTGTCCCCAAGGACTCCAAGCACCCCAGTCTTGTTGCAAAATTGGCAGAAATAAAAAACTAGCACGAAGAGGTGCGCCAACCATATCTAATAAGTTAGCTATTAAAGGCTTCATTTGTTGATAACGCTCCCCTTCACTCAAGCCAAAAACCACGTGCAGAATTGTTTCTAGGGTAATATCCTGCATCGCTTTTTGTGCCAAGAAAGTTTTTTGAGTTGGCCATTTACTAGCTGCTTTAGCAGCAAGATCACAGATTATTTGGGCGTAGGATTTTACTTTCTCGCCATGAAAAGGAGGCATCAACAGCTTTCTTTCTCGTTTATGGCGATCGCCATCCATTAAAAATAAAGAATTATCTCCTACAAGTACTCTTATCAGACCATTACCCCGTCCCACGTCAAACTGTTTAGCATCGACACTAAAAATTTCCTGATTTGCCTGGGGATGACTGACAATTGTAAAAGGAGGCAAACCAAAAAGATTCAAATTAAATGTATCCCCATATTTTTGGGCGCAGTCGTCCAGAAAACCTAGAGGGTTCATAATCCACTTGTAAAGCTGGAGTGGGGGAGCAATTTTTGGTTCTTTTATTTGTTTCATGACTGAATAGGCTTTTTTATATATTGTTACCGATCGAGCCAAGAGAATTACAACCTAATTTCAGAAAAAATACTTCTTGAATTGTACTAGACTCTAATCCCTCTGTACTTAGTTAAAATGTATTACTTTTTAGCTTTAAGCTATCAGTTTTCGGTTTCTTCCAATTTAGACTTTTCTGGAGTAGGTACTGCCTCCAAATTCGTCTCTCTAGTTTCTACTACTTCTTCTTTGGCTGGGTTTAATTCTTCAACTACCCCAGGAGGAGTATAGTTAACTTTGGGCTTTGCTGTAGTTTTTTCTGCTGTACTCTTAGTATTTTCTAATTCTTTAGATGTCTCGGGAACAGGTACTGCCTCCAAAGTCGTCTCTTTAGTTTCTACTACTTCTTCTGTGGCTGGATTTAATTCTTCAACTACCCCAGGAGGAGTATAGTTAACTTTGGGCTTGACTGTAGTTTTTTCTTGATTTTCAGAAGATTTTGTTTTAACATCAGATTCTATTTCTGGTTCGGCGATCGATTTCTCAGTTTCTTCTACAGCAGTAATAGGCTTGGGCTGATAGTTTCGATCGACAATTCCCAAAGTTTCAGCTACAGTAAGTTTGCCTGTAGTTAATTTTGCAAGAGTGTCTTTATTTTCGGGGACATAGTTAACGAGCTTAATAGTCTGGTTAAAGGCATTTTTAATTAAATTCCCTTCTCGATCTATAAGTTCCAATTTGACCCAGTTGTTACCAGGCTTAAAACCTTTAAGGTACAATGGCTGCCATTCTTTTATTACAAAACTTTTACCATTGACTGTTACCTTAATAAAACAGTCTCGGTCTTCTCCGTTGAGTTTTGTTTGTGCTGCTTGATTCAAATAGAAATCGAGTAAAATCGGTTCGGCACCATAACTACCTTGAGGAACATTGTAAGTTAGTAATGGCATATTCTCATCGGGGTTATTATCATTGGTTTTAGTCAAAATGTGAAATGTAGTTTCTGCATAGGCTTCCTCATTTTTGAAACTTTCATCCCAAGGTTTAGCAGCAAATACCCTAATTGTATGAGTACCTGGACTTAAATTTCTCAGCAATAAGGGTTTGTTTAAGTTATAAATTGTTTGATCTGACTCGTTATCTAAAATTAGATTGAGATGAGAACCCAGTCCAAATTCTTCATTTTTAAATATTGGTAAATTTTTAACTCTTAATTGAACTTCCACTTCATTTTTCTGGTAAATCTCATCGTTTTTCGGCTTAATTACCCTGACTTCTGGTTGATATTTTGTTAAATTTTGGCCTAATTCTTGAATAGTCTGTGGTGCTGTTACTTCTTCTAATTCTGTATTTTCTGTAGTTATTAGCCTGGCATTATTTTTGATTACGGGAGATATCTCTAAGCGATCGCCTAATGAAACTTCCCCACAGGCAAATAAACTACAACTAAAGCACAATATTAATAAATAATAGAAAATAGTTTTCATTGAAATTAATCTATAACTTTAAGCTCAATAACGTTACCGAATATACAAAATACATTGGATTATTTCTAATAATTAGATTACATCAACCTAGATTAGTAGTATTAAACAATTTAATTATTTAGTTTTGTTAAGAAAGGTTTAATTTGCTTGACTTTTAGGATAAGCGATCGAAGGGGTAAACCCAGATAAATCAAGAATTTCACTGATTTAAAATTTTGTTAAGCGAAAACCGTAATTAAGATATCTAAGCTTTATCATCTTATTTAATGCTTGATATCTGAAACCTGAAAAATTGGTTAAATTAAGCTAACTTATAAAAGAGCAGTGATTATCACTGGCTTTTTACAAAACAAGAAAAACCTATTTTTAAAATAGGAAAAATTTACTTACACACTTTGTTGTCGAGAGAGGAGAACCCTCATGACAATCAGTCCTCAAAAAGCAGAGGCAAAAGCTAAGGTAGTAGTCGACAAAGATCCAGTACCTACTTCATTTGAGAAGTGGGGAAAACCTGGTCATTTCGATCGAACTTTAGCTAAAGGGCCCAAAACCACTACCTGGATTTGGAACCTCCATGCTGATGCTCATGATTTTGATAGTCATACTAGTGATTTAGAAGATATATCGCGCAAAATTTTCAGCGCACATTTCGGTCATTTAGCAGTTGTTTTTGTTTGGTTAAGCGGAATGTACTTCCATGGTGCGCGCTTTTCCAACTATGAAGCTTGGTTAAGCGACCCACTTAGCATCAAACCAAGCGCACAAGTTGTTTGGCCAATCGTCGGTCAAGATATTTTGAATGCGGACGTAGGCGGTGGCTTCCACGGTATTCAGATAACTTCTGGATTTTTCTATCTGTGGAGAGCTTCTGGCTTTACTAATAGTTACCAGCTATATTGCACGGCAATTGGCGGTCTAGTTATGGCTGGCTTAATGCTGTTTGCAGGTTGGTTCCACTATCACAAAAGAGCTCCTAAGCTTGAGTGGTTTCAAAACGTGGAATCAATGATGAACCACCATTTAGCTGGTCTGTTAGGATTAGGCTCTCTCGGTTGGGCTGGTCACCAAATTCATGTATCTCTCCCAATTAACAAATTGCTGGACGCAGGGGTTGCACCAAGTGATATTCCCTTGCCTCACGAGTTTATTCTCGACAGCAGTAAAATGGCAGAACTATATCCTAGTTTTGCTGAGGGGATAAGACCGTTCTTTACCCTCAACTGGGGTGTATACTCGGATTTCTTGACCTTCAAAGGAGGATTAAATCCCGTAACAGGAGGTCTATGGTTATCAGACACAGCGCACCACCATTTGGCGATCGCTGTTCTGTTCATCATTGCTGGTCATATGTACCGAACTAACTATGGTATCGGTCACAGCATGAAAGAAATCTTAGAAGGTCACAAAGGAGACCCACTGTTATTTGGTGGAGAAGGACACAAAGGACTTTATGAAATCCTGACAACTTCTTGGCACGCACAATTAGCAATAAACCTGGCTCTTCTAGGTTCATTGACTATTATTGTGGCTCATCATATGTACGCCATGCCTCCTTATCCCTATCAAGCGATCGACTATGCTACTCAAATATCTCTGTTTACACATCATATGTGGATCGGAGGTTTCATCGTAGTAGGTGCAGGGGCACATGGTGCGATCTTCATGGTGCGGGATTATGACCCAGCGAAGAATGTAAATAATGTTCTCGACC
The DNA here is from genome assembly GCA_051439545.1 of Xenococcaceae cyanobacterium. Classification (GTDB taxonomy): domain Bacteria; phylum Cyanobacteriota; class Cyanobacteriia; order Cyanobacteriales; family Xenococcaceae; genus JASJDJ01. The sequence continues at coordinate 55,957 of JBFRWK010000123.1, forward strand.
GAGTAATTCGCGTTCGTGATGCAATTATTTCTCACCTAAATTGGGTATGTATTTTCCTTGGCTTCCATAGCTTTGGTCTATATATCCATAACGATACAATGAGAGCTTTGGGTCGCCCCCAAGATATGTTCTCGGATACAGCGATTCAATTACAGCCAGTTTTTGCCCAGTGGATTCAAAATATCCATACTCTAGCTCCTGGTGGTACTGCTCCTAACGCTCTAGCCTCAGTTAGTCCTGCTTTTGGTGGTGACGTTGTAGCCGTTGGTGGGAAGGTAGCGATGATGCCGATTACCCTGGGAACAGCAGACTTCATGGTGCATCACATCCACGCCTTTACTATCCACGTAACAGTACTAATTTTGCTTAAAGGCGTTCTCTACGCTCGTAACTCTCGCCTAATTCCCGATAAATCCGAACTAGGTTTCCGTTTCCCTTGTGACGGCCCTGGACGCGGTGGTACTTGTCAAGTATCTGGTTGGGATCATGTATTCCTAGGTCTGTTCTGGATGTACAACTCTATCTCTGTAGTAATCTTCCACTTCAGTTGGAAAATGCAATCAGATGTATGGGGAACAGTAGCACCAGACGGTAGTGTTTCTCACATTACCTACGGTAACTTTGCCCAAAGTGCAATAACTATCAACGGTTGGTTACGTGATTTCTTATGGTCTCAGGCTGCTAACGTAATTAACAGTTACGGTTCGGCTCTGTCGGCTTACGGAATCATGTTCCTAGCTGGTCACTTTGTCTTCGCCTTTAGTTTAATGTTCCTATTTAGTGGTCGTGGCTACTGGCAAGAATTAATTGAGTCAATTGTTTGGGCTCACAACAAACTTAATGTTGCTCCTGCGATTCAACCCCGCGCTTTGAGTATTACTCAAGGTCGTGCAGTTGGAGTAGCTCACTATCTCTTAGGAGGAATTGTCACCACTTGGGCATTCTTCCTGGCGAGGACGCTTTCGTTCTAGCAAGGATGCTTTTGTTTAGATAACATTACAGTATATGCTGCTGCCAATCTTGCTGGAGTAGTTGTAATATAACAATTAAGCTACCCCAGAAAGATTGGTGAAGTAGTGTTCTAAAAAAAGCAAAATCTTGCGAAAGAAGAAAGCGGAAACGTTTAAAAAACACAGACTGCAAGGAACTTAAAGTTCTAAGCAATAGAAAAGTAAAAGGTGAGCAGCAAAAATTAATTGCATTAGTCTCATTTTTAACCAGAGGAGAATTCCTAAAAAGACCTATGGCAACAAAATTTCCTAAATTTAGCCAGGATCTTGCACAAGACCCAACCACCCGTCGGATTTGGTACGGAATTGCCACTGCTCATGATTTTGAAATCCACGATGGTATGACTGAGGAGAATCTTTATCAAAAGATTTTTGCCTCTCACTTCGGCCATCTAGCAATCATTTTCTTGTGGACTTCCGGTACTCTTTTCCACGTAGCTTGGCAAGGAAACTTCGAGCAGTGGGTAAAAGATCCTTTAAATACTCGTCCTATCGCCCATGCGATCTGGGACCCTCACTTCGGTAAAGGCGCGATCGACGCTTTTACTCAAGCTGGTGCTTCTAACCCAGTAAACATTGCTTATTCTGGGGTATATCACTGGTTTTATACCATTGGCATGAGAACCAATAATGAACTACACGGTGGTGCGATGTTCTTATTGATTCTTTCTGCTGTGTTTTTGTTCGCAGGTTGGCTACATTTACAACCTAAATTCCGTCCTAGCTTAAGTTGGTTCAAAAACGCTGAATCTCGTCTTAACCACCATTTAGCTGGTTTATTTGGGGTTAGTTCTTTAGCCTGGACTGGTCACTTAGTACATGTAGCTATTCCCGAATCTCGCGGACAACACGTAGGTTGGGACAACTTCTTGTCTACTCCTCCTCATCCAGCAGGCTTAGCACCTTTCTTTAGCCTCAACTGGGGAGTTTACGCAGAGAATCCAGATACAGCTAACCATGTGTTCAACACTTCTGAGGGAGCAGGTACGGCAATCCTGACCTTCTTAGGTGGCTTCCATCCTCAAACTGAGTCCTTGTGGCTAACTGATATTGCCCATCACCATTTAGCGATCGCTGTAATCTTCATTATCGCAGGTCATATGTACCGTACTAATTTTGGTATCGGTCATAGACTCAAAGAAATTAATGAAGCTCACAATCCTCCAGAAGGTACTCCCTTCGGTGGAATGCTTGGTGCTGGTCACAAAAATATTGTTGATACTCTCAACAATTCTCTCCATTTTCAGTTAGGTTTAGCATTAGCTAGTTTGGGTGTAATCACCTCTTTGGTCGCACAGCATATGTATGCTTTGCCCTCTTATGCCTTTATTGCCAAAGACTATACTACCCAAGCAGCTTTATATACTCATCATCAGTATATTGCCGGATTCTTGATGACTGGAGCATTTGCTCATGGAGCAATCTTCTTTGTGAGAGATTACGATCCAGAACTAAACAAAAACAATGTTTTGGCTCGGATGTTAGAGCATAAAGAAGCGATTATCTCTCACTTAAGTTGGGTAAGCCTATTTTTAGGTTTCCATACCTTAGGCTTATATGTTCACAACGATGTAGTTGTTGCCTTTGGTACTCCAGAAAAACAAATCTTAATCGAGCCAGTATTTGCTCAATTTGTTCAAGCATCTTCTGGTAAAGCATTGTACGGATTTGACACTCTTCTTTCTAATCCTGACAGCATAACTCAAACTGGAGCAGCATACTTACCAGGTTGGTTAGATGCAATTAATAGTGGTACTAACTCTTTATTCTTAACCATTGGCCCTGGTGACTTCTTAGTTCACCATGCGATCGCTCTTGGTTTACACACCACTACTTTGGTTCTAGTCAAAGGTGCTTTAGATGCTCGTGGTTCTAAATTAATGCCCGACAAGAAAGACTTCGGTTTTGCCTTCCCTTGTGATGGTCCTGGTCGTGGCGGTACTTGCGATATCTCTGCTTGGGACGCATTCTACTTAGCCTTGTTCTGGACATTAAATACTCTGGGTTGGTTAACTTTCTACTGGCATTGGAAACACTTAGGTATCTGGCAAGGTAACGTTGCTCAGTTCAACGAAAACTCTACCTACCTGATGGGTTGGTTCCGCGATTATCTCTGGGCTAACTCCGCTCAATTAATCAATGGTTACAACCCTTATGGTGTAAATAACCTATCTGTCTGGGCTTGGATGTTCCTCTTCGGACACCTAGTTTGGGCAACAGGTTTCATGTTCCTCATCTCTTGGCGTGGTTACTGGCAAGAGTTAATTGAAACTATCGTTTGGGCTCACGAGCGCACACCTCTAGCTAACTTAGTTCGCTGGAAAGACAAGCCCGTTGCTCTATCGATCGTTCAAGCTCGTGTAGTAGGTCTAGCTCACTTTACTATCGGCTATATCCTTACCTACGCAGCCTTCCTAATTGCTTCTACTGCTGGTAAATTTGGTTAACCAAGTTATTAGCAGATTAGATAATTAGTCAAAAACCCCTACCTTTGGAGTAGGGGTTTTTTGTAACTCATAAGTAGTCGGACAAAATTAATTGTATATTTCAGAATTAAGTATAGTAAACTTTGTTAGTGCTTTTTAAATTGAGTAAATCTATTCTTCCTCTTCATCATAGCCCAATAACTTAATGGCATCTTCCGCTGCTAGAGGACGACTAAACCAAAAACCTTGCATTTGAGTACATCTAGCATTGCGCAGTAGCTCAAGTTGCTGTCTTGTTTCTACTCCTTCTGCTACTACCCTTAAATTAAATCCTTTACCTAATTCTACTAAAGCAGAAATAATTGCTAAATCTTGAGGATGATTTCTTAAATCTTTAATAAAAGCTCGATCTATTTTTAAGGTATCGAAGGGGAATTGTTTGAGGTAATTAAGACAAGAAAAACCACTAGTAAAATCATCGATCGAAATATTAACCCCTAAATCTCTTAATTGATGTAAAACTTTACTAGCATATTCTCCATGGTGCATTAGTGTAGTTGCGGAAAATTCTAACTCTAGTAAATTAGCTTCTAACTTGGTATCCTTTAAAACTCGATCTACTAATGCGGGCAAATTTGGTTGTTGAAATTGCAGAGAAGAAAAATTTACCGATATTCTTAAGGGCTGTATTCCTTTTTCTTTCCATAATTTATTTTGTTTGCAGGCAGTTCTCAATACCCATTCGCCGATAGGAATAATTAAACCAGTTTGTTCTGCCAATTGCAGAAAACTTACTGGATAAACTAAACCCAATTCTGGATTATTCCAGCGTAAAAGAGCTTCTAAACCCTGAATATTTCCACTATTGACATTTACCTGAGGCTGATAATAAAGAACAAATTCATCTCGCTCTAAAGCATGCTGTAGCAGATTTTCTAAATTCAAGACAACAGATGCTTGAGAATTCATGGTAGAGCTATAAAATTCATAAGCTCGATCGTTTTGTACTCTAACACGAGAAAAAGCAATCTCGACATTTTTAAATAATACCTCTGCACTATTACCATTTTGCGGGTAAATAGCAATTCCAATATTAGTAGTTAAATCTAGTTGATGTTCTCCTATTTTAAAGGGCTGCTGTAATCCATCAATTATTCTTTGAGCAATTTTCGCTGCTTCTTCAACCCCACTAATTTCTGGCATTAGTAGTGCAAATTTATCCTCTCCCCAGTAAGTAACTGTATCACCAGAACGCAAACACGCTTTTAATCTTTCAGCAAAATTAAATAATAATTGATTGCTTATTTTCTTATCTAAAGTCTGACTAATTTCTGTGTAAGGAGACAAATTTAGATACATCACTCCCACTAATTTTTCACTTCTATTAGCATTAGCGATTGCCGTTTCTAATTGTTGCTTAAAAAAAGATCGATCGGGAAGAGTGCTAATCTTAGTTTCTAAAAAATCCGCAGATTGACTTTGTCCTTTAACTGGATATAAAGTTATACATACTTTATTTTGCTCTGCTGAATTAATTAAACTAAAATTAGCCTTAAAATTAACTGTTGATTTATTCTCCCGCAAGAAAGTATATTCTCCCGAATAACTTTTCCGATCGGTTGATAAACTTTTTATAGTCTTAGCTAAATTCTCTCGATCCCAACTCAAATCATCAAGAGTCATTTCCAATAGTTCTTCTGAAGAGTAACCGAGAAATTCGCTACAAACAGAATTAACTTCAACTATTTTTCTTGTAATACTCTCGACTAAAATAATTCCTTCTGTTGTTTGTTGCAAAAAATTGCGGTATATCCGATCTTTCTCTCTTATATTTTCTTCTAGTTGTTTTTTTTCGGTCAAGCTTACGAGATAGCTTCTAATTATTTTATTTTCTGGTAAATAATGAGCAGTTTGCTGGAAAACTCGATCGTCAACCTGAACTTCACGCTCTAATAAATTATTGTCTGCATTGCTACATTTAGGATACAAGCCTTTGATTAAGGGATGTTTTACCCCTTCTCGATCGAGATTGGGAAAATCTGCCTTAGCTGCTGAATTTAAATAGACAATATTTCCTTCATAATCACTTTCTATAATTGGTATAGGACTTAATTCAGCAAAAGAAGCCGATCTTGCCCCGTCTAAAGTAGAATTGTCTGGTTGCTCATCTTCGTAGGTAATAACAACTGTTTCTTTATCGCTAATTTTCTTGTGTCTAATTATTTGTGAATTATCTCGATTGCTTTTGGCTGAAGAAAGACTATCTATACCATCTAAAAGCTCGGAAACATCAGTAAGAATATGATATCTTGCTTGTACATCATAACTAAACTTAATGATATCGCCATGTTTCAATTCGTGTACTAAGCATTTTTTATCATTAACAAATATGCCATTTCTACTTCGATTACCTTGTAAATCTCCATCTAAAATCCAGTAGGAAAAATTATTATTTTTCACATCTGTTCTTCTAAGAAAAGTAGCATGAAAACGAGATGTTTTAGCAGAAGAAAACACAATATCATTACTAGAATGACGACCAGCAGAATAGGTGGGATTATCCAAAAAAACTGTTTTTGTGAATGTAGGATCTTCGATAACTAATATATGACGTTTTTTTCGCTCATTTGTTATTATATTTTCGGAGATTAAATTCGTGGTCATAATTATTCATTCGATATTTTTTGATATCTAAGTATTTTGAAAAATTAAACTAATAATATTCAACTATAAGTAAAAACATTTTTAAAAAAGCGAGAATTGAATCAAATCTAAAGTTTGTCTTTTAATCTAAATAAGATAGTAATAAAATTTTAAAAATGGTGAATATTATCTATAAAACAAAAGTATTTAAACACTATCTATGCCTATAGTTCCCTGAAATGAGTTTAAAACCATCAGTGATAGTAAATTAAATAAGAGAATAATGTTAGTACTCAAAGAAGATAAATTATTGCAGTGATTCCAGCCTCAAGCTCTAATCTTCCTATTCATTGGACTTGGAAATGTTGCCAAATAAGTATTTTACTGTTGCCCCTTATTCCTCTCGTTGGGGAACTTGGCTTAGTAATTGTCTTAATAAAGATCTGGGTCGATCGATACCCTCAAATAATTAGTCAACCACTTAATCGGTGGCTAGGCATTTTCGCCTTGTGGTTAATTTTAATTTCATGTTTAGCCGATCGACCAGTAGAATCCTGGTTAGGATTAGCTAATTTCTTACCTTTCTTCTGTTTATTTGCTGCTCTTAGCCGTTTAATTCAGCAACCATGGCAACTACATAGATTAGCTTGGCTATTCTTAATACCCTCTTTACCGATTATAATTCTAGGACTCGGTCAAATTTATGCTAATTGGTCAATTCCTAATGTTTTAGGCTGGGAATTAATTCCTCAAGGTATTCCTCCTGGTAGAATGTCATCGGTATTTATTTATACCAATTTTTTAGCTATATATCTTTTGTTAGTATTTAATTTAGGATTGGGTTTATTAATTTCTACTTATCAAATTTGGCTTAATAATAAACACAGACAACAAAGTTTAACCCTATTATTTCTTATAGTAATTGTAATTAGTAATGCGATCGCTTTAATCTTAACTAGTTCCCGTAATGCTTGGGGTTTAGCTATTATCAGTTTGCTTGCCTTTGCTCTATATCTTGGTTGGCGGTGGTTAGTCTACGCGGTGATTAGTGCTATCGTTGCTATTAGTTGGGCTTCTTTTGGCTCTTTATTTGGGCAAAAATGGTTACGGCAGGTGATTCCCGCCTATTTTTGGGCAAGATTAGCTGATGAAATTTATGTTCGTCCTGTAGAAACTTTACGGATTACTCAATGGCGATTTTGTCTCGATTTAATTCAGCAACGCCCTTTTACTGGTTGGGGTCTACGCAATTTTACACCTTTATATGAAGCCAAGATGAATATTTGGTTCGGACATCCTCATAGTTTGTTTCTGATGCTAGCTGCGGAAACAGGTATTATTGGCGTATTGCTTTTGTCGATTATCGTAGGTTGGGTAATGATGAGAGGAGTTTTGCTTGTTAGTCTGAACACTTACCATCAGAGTAAGTCTAATTATTCGTCAGACGAGCGGTTAATTCTTTTGACTTATATAATTACATTTACTAGTTGTATTTTATTTAATTTAGTAGATGTCACAATTTTCGATTTAAGAATCAATACTATAGGCTGGATTTTATTTTCTGCGATCGCAGGAGTAGTCTTATCTTCTCGAGATCGAGAAAAGTCTGAAAATAGACAAGTAATCAAATTGCAATAATTAAATTCAATGATATGCAGCAAATTACAATTTCACTTCCTACTCATCTTTATAATCAACTTTTAGATTTTTCTCAAACTCATCAAACAAGCGAATCTCAGGCAATTATCCAAATATTAACCGAACATCTCAATCTCTTCGATCGGAAAAAGCAGTTCAACTTACCCATTAATCAGTCAGATTGGGACAATTTACCTGATGATGAACCAGACGAAATCCTCTGGAGCTTTTACGAAACCAAATCCCATCAAAAATTAGAAGACGACGACTTAGATGAACCAGACGAAATATTAAGTGATTTTCTGGATGACTAGTAATAGTTAGAAAAAATATAGGCAAATATTACGCAGCCATAAAAGGCATTTCAGCCTTTCCCTTCATTTTTTCTTTAGTTGGTGTTACCAACCTAGGCTGAACTACACAGCTCTCTATCCCATCAGCA
>JBFRWK010000124.1:0-4432 GCA_051439545.1 Xenococcaceae cyanobacterium
CTCTCGATCGCATTTATTAGTTTTATGTGTGCATTTTTATTCGGGTTTGGATTAGCAACACCACCAATGTCTGCCAATGAATTAGTTTCCCAGGCCCCCGATGATGCAAAGGTTTATATTATCAGTCCCGCAGAGGGAGATACTTTACCAGAAACTTTTAAAGTCAAGTTTGGACTATCGGGAATGGGAATTGCACCTGCTGGAATCGACAAACAAAACACAGGACATCATCATCTGTTAGTCGATCTCCCAGAATTACCCAATTTAACTACATCCTTACCAGCTACAAAACAGATTCGGCATTTTGGTGGAGGACAAACTGAAACCACTCTTACTTTGCCGCCAGGAAAGCATAGGTGACAATTATTACTTGCTAACTACGCACATGTTCCCCATAAGCGTCCGATTATATTCGCTCCAATTACCGTAACTGTTCAGTAAGGAATAGAAGGCTGGGGGTTGAGGATGGGGTTGAGGTGATTTATTTTGGCAGTTAGGCCTCCGAGTAGCAATCACCAAAACCCAGGGTATAGCAATTAGGTATGGCTTTGTTAATCAAAACCATCAATTCTACAAGCTCAATCCCCCATCTCGTTCATATTGAGGCTGCCTTTTGATTTCATTGCTTCGACTCTCTTTTGACCAATTAAACCTATTCATAAGGTCAGAGTTCCAATCAATAGCTTTGGGTAATTTTCGTATAGCAGTAGGTAACTGAGATATCGTCCTTTGCGCCATTAAATTCCCCTGTTTATCATTATCATAAGCAACCACCACATCCAGGGACTGCCGTAAAAACTCATGGGGAATAGAGCCAGCACCATCAGTAGAGATATAAATAGTCCTCCTCGAATCATTACGGTCTAACACAGCAAAAGACATAGCATCAATAGGAGACTCTACCAACACTGCTCTCTTGATCGGCTCACTCGATTGTCCTCCCTGTTGAAAATAAAACCAGCCCTCACTTCGCTTAGTTCCCTTGGCTAATCCTTTAAAGGTATTATCTTCTCCTGCTGTACCTCTAAGGGTAGCCCCAGTAATTTTGGGATTGACTGGAGATGATTGACGCGGTGAGACAGTGCGGTCTTGGGGGTCTCCCCCATGAGCAACTGCGAACCCGAAGGGGGACGCGGAGAGGGGGAGACGCGGTGATGGATAGGTAGCATTATTTTGAGAACTTGATGTGATTTGTAACTCATCCAAAGAGCGACGAATAAACACAGCGTTTTGTCGCTCATCAGCATAAATTAACCCCTGTTCATGTAGAGCATCTACCAAACCACTTGGTAATTTACGAGAGCGAGTTAAATACTTTTTCACTGACTGCCATTTACTCTCTTCTGGGACTGGTGGAGTAAATTCAAGTACGGGTGAGGTTTGAATAATCTCTCTAGTCTTATAAGTAACAGCATCAAGTGTTGCTCCTTCACCAAAACGATCGTTTAGCCACGCCACTGACTGTTTAAAATCACAATCATTGACGTGCATGACTAGATCGATTGCCCCTCCACCACCAAGGGTATGTTTCCAGTCATAAAACTTACTACCAGTAATATTAATAATATGGTCTTCGTTTTGCCACTTATGTTTATCCTTGGGGTCGGGGTTTAACCCTAATTCATAAGCAACCTTTTCTAAAGGTAAGTCCCTTACTTTACTGGCAAGCTCTGTATATTTAGTTTTCCAGTTTTCCAGTTCTCTATTTTGATTATGTACCCTGATTTCCAAATCTCTAAGACGCTGTTGTAAAACTTCTTTTTCTTTGGCTAATGCTTGGGCTGTTCTTTTGAGAGTCTCTTTTTCTTTAATTGCCCTAGTTCGGTCTGCTAGTTGATGCTGGATAGTCTCCATGTCCAGAGTCAAGTCTGGTTTTTTATTAACCGCAGCATAATATTGCTTGATGTCAGTATGTTTGGCTCTACTTCCCTTAATTCCTCGCTCTAGTCCTAAAGGAGCAAGAGCTTCCGCGTAGCTATCTTGGAACTTACTTAGTTTTTCCCTTCCTCCAAATAATCCACGACAGTTTAATTTACCTCTTTCATCTAGCGGGACTAGGTAAGCGTGAATATGGGGAGTAGCTTCATCTAAATGTAACTCCGCTCTGACAATACGGTCGCCGTATTGCTCATCAAGCCATTGATGGACTGACTTTTGAAAATCTTTTAAACGCTGTGATTGATAATATCCTGCCTTACTGGGGTCATCTGGTCGAAAATATTCAGGACTAGCGGTTAAGAGCATCTCGACACATAAAACCGCATTCTTGCGAATCGTCTGCTCCCCTATACGCTGTCGAACTAGGGTGTCTAAAGTTGGACTATCCTTAGTTTCAGGTTTACCGATAAACCGAATGTTCTGAATTTCGGGGTTAGCATTTGGAGTTTCTCTGGCTCTTTTGGTATGCTGTTCATTCGAGGCAATATTGCCACTGTTGAGTTTGGCAATACGGGCAATAGCATTCCGCATATTTCTTTGACCAGTAGCTTTTTTAATTGGATTGGTGTTTAATGTACGAAAATGGTAATGATTAAATTCTCTATGTCTCCCATCTTCCCTTCAAACTAAAAAGCCCACCCGACCAATCGGGGGTTTCCAAAGGCGGGCTTCCCCCTTTGGCTCACTCACAATTTTAGCTCCGCGGTGGCGATAGCCAAAAATTGTATAGTGAGTACAAGCTCAATTGCCTTCTCCCTTCACCCAAGTAGAACGCTACTGGGAAAAAGAAAACAGGTTTTCGCCCAGTTAAGAATAAATATAATCTATCAAGCCAGTCAATCACTTTGGGCAATATATAGAGACAGATAATATAGAATTATCGTACTCACAGAGAGAGACTTTAGTTAAATTGAAGTAAAGATTATTAAAGTTTTAACTGATGACATCGATATGGTTGTTAATTATGATGTGGTGAGAGAAATATCAAAAAATGAGAATCAACAATGGTCAAGACTAAAGCTAATCAGAAGATTCATATAGATAAACTCAAAACCACTCTAGAGAAGTTAGGTCAGTTAAAAGAAAAACCCAAAGAAGAACTAACCCTAAGAGAAAGTATTTATTTTCTCAGAGATAAACTTAAGAGTGCTTTAAAGAAAGGATATAGTTATCAAGACTTGTCAGAGATTCTAGAAGAACAACAGATAAGAGTTTCCGCTTCAACTCTCAAGCAATATCTGACAGAGATTAATAAAGAGTCGGCATCTAGGAGAAAAAAAAGTAAGTCAGGACAAAGTCAAAGTACTAAATCAAAAAGCACAGCTTCAACTGAGTTGAGTCAGAAGTCAGATAAAGATGCAACCTTATCCAAAGCAGAATCGAATATAGATTTGAATAAAGCTTTAGATATATCTTTAGAAAAGTCAGATAAATCTTTATCTACAGTTGAATCTAATAATGTCAAAGAATCTTCTAAGAGTACTCCTAAAAAACAGTCTGTAACTTCTCGGTCAAAATCTAGAACATCTACCAAGACTAAAACTAAGAAATCGTCAGGCTCTAATCAAGATTTATCGAGTGACTTCAATCAGTACTAGGCGGATAGATTTTAGGCTCGTGCTTTGATGATAGAGATGATGTAAAGAGGGTGAATTAGGCGAGAAAAAGATTAGGAAGAGATTGGATAGTTTCTTGAGTAAAGATATAGACAATAAACTATATAAGTTTTCTGTCATGATCTAAACAAGAAAATACTATGAAATTACATCATTTAAAGCTTTTTTGACAGCATTTAAATAGCTTTGCTCCTGTAAAATTGAAGAAGATATTATATTCATTTTAATAGCTACTTGGCATATTTTTTTTTTCATCAACTTTTCCAGATTTTACAGCTTGATTTAAATCATTTCCTCCAATAATACCTTGAGATGAAAAGTGGTTTTTATGACAGAAATCAACTAGATTATGAGGAATTTTTTGTCCTTCAAGCACAATTTTTACCATTTTCTCAATTATATTTAAAGGTTGAGATGATAGTTTTGATACAACTCTTATTTGTATTCTTGTAGCTTCTTCTTCACTTAGGTTAGTTTTCGATGCCAACTCATACGATATTTCTTTTGGGTTACTAAGTGCTTTCAAATTGCTAATAATTTGAGCAGCAATTGCTGTATTTTCTTTTAATTCTTCCGCGAGTTTTTCATGAGCTTCTTGACAGTCAAGTGTGTTGATTACCCATTTTTCAGGAGGCTCATTACCTGGAAGAAAATCCCAATTGATGCGATGGTAAAGAGAATTGTCTACTGAATTAAGAGTTGTTTTAAACCATTGATTAACTTCATTTTTAGATACATCACCATCCCAAAGCAAAAGGTCAATTTCGGGGAATTATCGCTGAAAGTACTGAGGATTGGTAGCTGTCAAATTGGTATGTCTGTACGATTAAGTTTTGCTTATGGGGTTGTCGGGCTTGAAACACCTATTATCTCGTTAA
>JBFRWK010000125.1:0-7323 GCA_051439545.1 Xenococcaceae cyanobacterium
TCTCTTTGCAAACATTGTACAACGTTGTGGAATAGATGTATAAATTATTTATTCTACGTTGTAGAAAACCAACAATTAAAAACGTTGTTGTTGTTGTTTTATATAATTATTTAGATGTATATAACCAATGGTTGTCAAATTCTACCCACTGCCGAACGCCAAGTTAGACCAATTACCAGTTTGGATGAAGATGAGCGAGTAATTGCTTGGGAGGCCGCGGTAGAAGAGGCGGGTAATCGCGTTCCTAGTAGTCGTGTAGTTAAAGAGGTAGTACGGCGCATCAAAGAGAAGAATCGAGTTCCTATTCCTTTCCAAGTAGGGGAAGTATGTCAGATTATCGCGAAAGAGAATCCCGAACTACGAGGCAAGAGTGGCTGTTGGTGCATTATTAGTGAGATCTACGAATTTAGCTGTTTGGTTAATACTTGGGATAATGAGTATATCGTGCGACCAGAACATCTTAAATCTTTGGGGTATTCTACTGATGAATGCCAACAGATGTTCATGTGTTGGGAGAGAATGACTAGACTTCATGAGACGGGAGAGCTAGATGAAGCTGCTGTTTGGATTCTTAATGGTTTGGCTAAGATTAAGCAGCCCTCGTTAACTGAATTACAAGAGAAATTGTTGAGCTTCTTGTCAAAAGAATACGAGCATTAAAGGTAAAACATCTTAGTTAATTATTCAATATTGCTTAAGCTTACCCTGCGCCTTCTATATTCTACTACTTGAAAAAAGAAGGATTTCAGTTGATGGCACTCCTACCTCATTTGAGCTAAGAGTAGATCTAGCCTCATGGAGACATTCTAAACCTTTTCTTCAATTCCTGTTCTCGTTGTTTACCAAATTTTAGCGAAAACTAGACAAAAATGGATGGTCAAGTCTTAAATTTACAGAATCTTGCTCAAAAATACTTGGTTCTAGCTCTAAAATTAAGTATCTCAAAATGATTTAAGAACAGAGGCGGATTTAAGTATTGATATCTGGCATTATCTAATACAAGAAAGAGGATATCAGCGTCGTGAATGGGGTAAAGATCCTCATGTTTTAGCTGTTGTTGAAAATATTAATAATCGCTATATAGCTAGACTCAAAGATGTTGCCATTACAGATCAAATAATCTCTCGTGATGAAACTCAAGCTATTCTGCAAAAACTCAAATCAACGTAAAGATTCAGGTGAAGGCGATCGCAGGAGCTTGGGGATTGACAAAAGGGAAAAATTGGGTAAATTAGATGAATAATGAAGTTGCCAGAGATACCTACTGACCCGTGATGAGCCTCAGCCAGTTGTCAAAAAGTGAACTGGTACAACTCATTATTTCAAGGGCAAAAAATTATTGAAAAGTTAAGGCAAGAAATAGCCAAACTCAAGATTAGTCGTGACCTAGATAGTCAGACCTCATCGAAACCACCATCAACAGATTTACTGAAAAAATCAGAAAAAGAATCGAGGGCAAACTGAAGCCCAAGAAAAGTCTAAAAGAAAACCAGGTGGTCAACCAGGACATCCTGGAAAAACCAGAAAAGGATTTGGTCGTGTCGACCGCTACGAAATCCTACGACCAGAAAAATGTCGGAATTGTCAAAATCATCTGTTTTCAAAAGAACCAGTTAAGATAGAGACCCAACAGGTAGCTCAATTAAGAGAAAATCCGATAGAAATAGTCGAGTATCAACGTCACCATTGCCTATGCGCTCTCTGTGGTGCAGTTACTCCGGCTCAATGGGATTCTCAAATGATTCCTGGGCAAGATCTTGGAGTGAGACTACAAGCATTTTTAGGATGGTTGGGAAACTATGGCCATTTACCTTATGAAAAACAACAAGAACTTTTATGGGAGTTAGGAAAAATTGAGATTGGTGTTGGCACTCTTGTAACTACAAACCAACGAGTTGAAGGTGCAATTAATCCTAGTGTTGAAAATTTAGCAAAATGGATAAGAAATACACAACCAAATATACACGTCGATGAAACCCCCTGGCCTGTTAAGGGTGTCAAGGAATGGTTGTGGGTGTTTACTAATCCGGATTTTTGTTTATTTTATGCTGGAGATACTCGGTCCCGTAATGAACTTATTGCTGTATTAGGCAGTGAGTATAGCGGAGTCCTCAGCAGTGATGATTTAAGTGTTTACAATGGTTATGTGGTTAAGGCACAACAAAAATGTTTAGCCCATTTGCGCCGTCATTTCAAACGTTTACTCAAACTCCCTGGTCAACATAACCAAGCTATTGGTCAAGCTTTTCTCGACTTAATTGATGAAGCCTTTTCTCATTATCGAGATTGGCAACTCACAAAAAATGAATTAAGTTATCGTACCTGGGTAGAAGAATTCAAAAATGAAATCGAAAAGAAACTGAAACAATATTGGAATCAAGCCGGTTATGAAGCTGGAAAATTACTGCGTTCTTTGAAAGAAAAAGCAGCTCAATGGTGGTATTTTTTAGACAACCCCCAAGTTCCTCTAGGGTAATAATCTGGCCGAACGTTCTTTAAGGTTGGCAGTTACTAAACGGAAAGTAAGTGGCGGTTCTCGATCTATGAAAAGATTTGAACAAGAGTGCCAATTTGCTGACTGTGGTGCAGACTTGTCGTCGTCAAAAACGTTCTGTAATTAATTTCTTTGAACAAGCTTTAATGGCGACAGTAGGAGCAAGAGAAATTCCTACTTTAATTATTTAATTAAATGCTTTATCAGTTGGCGATCGCTTTAAGTTGATGCTTTATTAATTGGCGATCGCCAACACCTGAATCTTTACAGTATTTCCGCACTTTTTAAACGAAAAATATCAAACTATTTACTCATCAACTTAAGAAATTTTTCTGATTATAAAAAAACCCTATTTTCAATCTCCTCTTCAGGTCTTCAAATTAATTTGTGAGAAATGCGGGACAGTGACTACATATCGATGGTTGTAAGATTTCAATTCTGTCAATTGTGCCAAAACCTTTTCTCGTTTTTCCCTGATGTCCTGGTTGTCCTCCTGGTTTTCTTTTCTTTTTTTGTTCTTTCTGATTGTCTTCAGTATGTTTGGGCTTTTCCGACTTTTTCAATAAATCTGTTGATGGGGGTTTTGATGAGGTTTGGCTGTCTAAATCTCGACTTAGCTTGAACTTTTCTATTTCTTGTTGTAACTGCTTGATAAGTTTCTGTTGAGTCAAGATGACTTGTACCAACTCAGATTTTGACAGTTGGTTTAACTCTTCTGGATTTATTGGCAATCCTGGTTCACTTTGACTCATACTGTTACCTTAGCGCAGTTAATTTGTTTGTCAATTCCTCCTACCTGAATCCTTACAATAAAAGCAATATTTGTCGACAAAAACTCTACAAAATAATGTTACAAATCATTGCAGATAGTTACCAAAAGAAACGGGTTGGCAGAGTAGAACCTAGAGTTAGAAAACGTCGACCAAAAGCTTATCCACTAATGCAAGAACCTCGTCAAATTCTTCGAGCTAAAATGAAAGGTGTTTGAGATAAGGTTTCTGGCTTAAGTTAGCGGCATTCATCTAGATACCCAGATATCTTGATTAAGTATGAGAAGAATCCACCTACTAAATTAATCCCTTTGTCTCCTGTATCTTTTGCTCCTTGGAAAGATAGATGGGGCTTATTCTGTTGGTCAGAGGGTTGATTGTGATAATTAAATCCCCTAACTAGTATCATAAATTACAATAAACGTACTAGATAATACCCACCCCAGTTTCTTGTTACTGCTTATCCTTTGTTGTTGAGTCGTCAGAGTAGATTTACGACAAGTCTACTGAAGTAAGGATACATTCTGCTAGTTCCCCTGGTATCTCGGCGAAGGCTGAGTGACCGCACTTCAAGGTATAAATTTCTTGAATTTCACCGTTGCGTTGCCATTCTCTCTGTCGCTCTATTGATACAGCCCTATCCTCTGTACATTCAATGTAGGCTCTGGGAACTTTTCCTGTCTTTTCTGCTGTCCAAGTCACCCCCGCCCACATCGGCCGAATTGGCTGTGGGGTCAGATTATTAATAAATTGGCTCTGTAATTCTGGCTCAACTGCACTATAAAACTGAGCCATAGCTCTTGTTTTTTCGATCATCGCTGTTCCAGCTAGTAGGTAAAATTTAGGAATCCCTGACCCTGGTAAATCTTGCTCCTTGCTCGCACCCTTCATCATACTCACTATATTTCGCGACTCTTTCACTTCCTTCTTCGGTGGTAATAATGCGGTTAGATAAATTAGCTTGCTAAAAAGCGATGGCTCAGTTTCTGTTGCTTGAGTCATTACCATCCCGCCCATCGAGTGACCGACAACAGGAATCGAACCCCCCAGAACACGGGCTGCTTCGCACAACGCCTGACTATATCTTTTCATAGTTATCCTCCATCCATTGCCTGTGTTTGGCGTATGTCCAGGCAATGTGAGCGCATAAGGCTCGAATCCTCGCGACTTGAGTTCAGGCTCTAGCAATTGCCAACACTGACCCGTGTGTGCTGCTCCATGTACCAGTAGAATAGGTTGAGCTACCATCCAGATTCTTCTCCTCTCACTTCTGTTTTTGTCTCCATAAAGACTTGACCTCAGCAAAAATATCCTCAACGAGAAAAAGTCTTGCTACTGGAATACCCAAGACCATAACATTTTTTGGCAAGTTCTCAGAGCTAATTCCTCAAGTAAATATTAACAGAATCTAGATAGAACAAGGGCTACGACAGGCGATCGCACGGGTTATAACTATTGACATAAGAGGGATTATTGGTAAAAGCACAAAAACTGTGTTGTGTTGAGAGGATCTCGATAGAGGCAATCAATCCGAGCAAAACCATGTTTCCTGCCTAGAGCAGAAAGGGTTTCCTGAGTTTCGGGAAAATCCCTTGTAGTCATATGTTCCTCTACGCCGAAATATTCTTGAGGCGTAAGTAAAGACCAGTCTTGACGAACATTCTCCAAATAGCGTCCAAGGTAGGCTTCTCGGCTTTCCTCTAAAGGTTTAACTAGATCGATTAGTAGAAAAACTCCGTCAGCTTTCAAGAGATGAGGAAGCTGACCAATCAGACTATCTTTTTCTTCAAGAGTGAGATGATGAAGTGCAAAAGAAGCCAGGATGGCATCAAAGCTATTGTCTGGGTTTTGTCCTAATTGAAGCGTTAACTCTAATAGCTCACCTTGGATAAAAAGCTTATCGCCCTTGAATTTCGCCATATTTTCACGGGCAATCTCAAGGGCTGGTTCAGACAAGTCAATGCCCAGGTAAAAATTTAGAGTTGTATCTAATAAAGCTCCAGCAGTAAAACTAGCATCTCCGCAGCCAAGGTCAAGCATCTTAAAAGGCTGAGGATAGTGGTTGACTAAAAACTCATGGAGAAGGTCATAAATTTCCCGATGCCCCATGTAATTGTTGCTTAGGACTTTTTGATAGAGACTCCACTGCTCGTTGAAAAACTTATTCTTAGAATCGACTAATTTTTGACGATTTTCACGGGTTGATAGCTCAGCCACTATGCTTTTTCTCCTGTTAGCTCCTTGAGTTTTTTACTATTGAGTATCTAACTTTACTTCTTACTTTAGAGAGCAATCGGGAAGAAATGGGGAGTAATTGAGCGAATAATGGCAATTTTTCTCTCACTATATTTAGTTACAACTAGTATTATTAGATTAACGAATAGAAGCAGCAAAAGCTCATTTTGTTCTTCTTTCTACATATTCACAACTCGCAAATATTTTTCTTTCGCTTCTTTCTCCTCCTTTTCAGATCGCCTAACCACCCTTATACTTTTCCTCTCTGCCAACTCCTCCACTAATCCTAATGCTTCTTTTCTTAACTGGTGTTTTTGCCACCGATAATCTGACCCTGATTTCTTCTCCATCTCCGAAAGTCGATCGCGACTCTATTATTTCTTCCTTTTTCATACATTTGTACTAAGTCTCCAGTTAATGCATGAGAATTGGTATCAATCTACAAAAATAAGTAGGTGGGCAAAAAAAATTATAAAATAGCTGGGACGAACTAAGGAGGAAAAACTCAAATCTTGCCAGCACCCCTAAAAGTTCATTTGAGTGAAGAGGAAGATCTTGAACTTCTAGAGTTCCAGAAAATAGACGGAATACCTCGAAGAGTTAAAGAAAGAGCTGAAATCATCAGACTCAATCATCAGGGATGGTCAGTAGCAGCGATCGCGAAGTATCAACAGAAGTCACCTCATACAGTGAGAACAAGTCTTCATCGTTGGTCTAATCAAGGAATGAGAGGATTGTGGGAAAAGACGGGTAGAGGAAGAAAACGCTCTTGGAAAGAGGAAGACATAAAATATCTTGAAACTTGCTTAGAAACAGATGAGCGAACCTATAATGCAGCTCAATTATCCCAAAAATTAGCTAAAGAGCGAGGAGTGACTTTGAGTAGGGATCGAGTCAGAAAAGTCCTCAAAAAAAGGGGTGGCGTTGGAAGAGGACAAGATATCAACAACCACCGCATCCTGACCCACAACAAAAAGAAGCCAAACAAGCGGACGAAGAATTGGCTGTTGTGGGCCCACAGCGCAGGAGAAATTTGTCTCCAATTTCTCGATGAATCTGGTTTCTGCCTCTGGAGTCCAGTCAGTTACACCTATGCCAGAAGGGGAAAGCAGAAAGTACTTGAACAGACAACCAGAAGAGGTAGAAGACTGAATATTTTAGGACTGTATTCAGTTGGAGTTAGTTTCGACTATGGCTTAAAATTAGGTAGTTTTAAGGGCGATACTTATGTCAAACTTCTTGATTGGCAAGCACAAAAAGCTGCAAAACGTTTAGCTCAGACTGGTCAAATTACGGTCATAGTCCAAGATAACCATTCCCATACATACAAGTAAAGAAGTACGAGAACATTGGTCAGCTTGGCAGGACAAAGGCTTATTTCTGTTTCAATTACCCAAGTATTCATCTCAGATGAATCTCATCGAAACTGAGTGGCATCAAATCAAAACTCACGAGTTAGCTGGTCGAATTTTTGAGGACGAATATGATAACCGCGATCGCCGTCATAGATGGAGTAGAAGCTCGCGCTCAAAGAGGAAAATATAACACCGAGCGTTTTCTATTTAATTCTGCCTAGCTACTTATTGGTCATCGTCAAAAGCATAAAGGGATGAGTTGGAGAGCCTTAGGTAGTAGAGCTTTAGCTATTCTCAAAGTAGCTGAATTGAATGGTCATTGGCAACAAATTTGGTTGACAGAAACTGCTTAATTAATTCATTTTTGGTCGTTCCTCAACATTCCTTAAGGAGTAATTTGAGAATTTAGTTGTCCAAGCAAGCGATCGCTGAGTCCCTCTACTTTCTAAAACTAGAGGATATCGGCTTT
>JBFRWK010000126.1:0-7691 GCA_051439545.1 Xenococcaceae cyanobacterium
CCCACTCTAATCACTGGTCGTGGTACTCATAAAGAGCCTGATTACAGAGGAGCGCAGTGAGGTGAAAAATCTCATGCTGCGTTCTGAAGACGAGTCGCCTCGGTGACGAGGTGGCTTAGTTTAACAATTTAGATATTAAACCTGCTTGGAAATTTATTGGCGATACCGTTGGCTTTTGGATTAAAGAGTATCATATTGATGGTATTCGCTACGATGCAGCCAAACAAATCGATAACTACGATTTCATGCATTGGATTGTCGATCGCACTAAAGAAGTTGGTGGTGCAAAGCCTTTCATTAATATTGCCGAACATATTCCCGAAGATCCAGCAATTACTAACCTAGAAGGACCGATGGATAGCTCTTGGCATTATGGCTTTTATTATACTGTAGTCGAGCATATCTGTGGCGATCGCTACGAACCAGAACAACTTAAAGACGTTATCGACTGCAAACGTAAAGGGTTTATGGGTGCAACCAACGTCGTGAATTATATTACCAATCACGATCACGAACGGGTGATGGTAGAGTTGGGCAATCGTGGGATCACGGGAGATGCAGCTTTTAAAAGAGTTAAACTGGCAGTTGTTTTGTTAATGACTGCGGTAGGTATTCCCATGATCTGGATGGGAGAAGAATTTGGCGATTATCAACCCCTCAACCAAGAAGCTAGCAAAATTGATTGGACTTTACTCGCTGGAGACGATAACAAGCATCTTTTTGCCCATTACAAAGGATTAATTAATTTACGCAAAGGAAACCACGCACTCCATACAGAAAATCTTGAATTCTTTTATGAAGATTCAGAATTAAAAGTAATTGCCTATACTCGCTGGAATGATGAAGGTTCTCGTGTTGTAGTGGTGGCTAACTTCTCCGAACAATATTTAGCTGACTATACCGTTTCTAATTTTCCTGCTGATGGTACTTGGCACGAATGGACTGGCGACTATGACATGGAAGCTAGTGATGGTAAAATAACCATCGATCTACCTGAATACGAAGCCCAAGTCTTTGTTTATCGGGGATAGTTGGGAAATGTTGTCTCTTGGCTAAAAGCTATTAGCTTTTAGCTTCTTGCTCCGCTACTAGATGTCTGAGGAAACCTCAGACGCTCTCGGTGCGCTTTTAGTTTTGGTTAGTCGAGGTGCGCCCTAGATATTGTTTCATTGTCTTAACGATTCACAATTGACTAACAACTAACAACTAACAACTAAAAATATAACACCTCTATAGGATTGATTTGAGTAAGGTTAGCCGACAAATCCTAACCTCAGTGAAATACAAACCTAAAGAAGTATCATATAAACTGAGGCTAGGCTCTAGCAAAATGAATCTTAGTAGATACTATCTCAGCTTGTTTATTAACTTAATAGATTTTAATATTAAGATCCATTGACCCAAAGATAGATTTAATTCTCTGCAATTGAGATAAGGTTTATCTTCAAGCAGATAATTGTCCACCTGTTACGTCATATAATGCGCCTGTAACAAAGCTGCTGTCAGAAGAAGCCATAAATACATAAGCGGGGGCTAGTTCCTCTGGTTGGGCAGCGCGTTTGATAATGCCGTCGGTGTCGTAATTATCGACTTTTTCTATGGGCATAGTTGCAGGAATATTGGGAGTCCAAACTGGGCCGGGTACGACGGAATTAATCCGAATACCTCGATCGCCTAAGTTTAAAGCTAGGGATTTGGTAAAAGTATGTACTGCGCCTTTAGAAGTGGCATAATCTACCAACATTCCTTTACCCATTTTACCCACAATACTACCAGTATTAATAATTACATCTCCTTCTTCTAGATAAGGTAAAGCTGCTTTTACCATAGACCTCTTGCCAAAATATTTTGGGCTATAATTAGGGGCTATTTTTTGTCTAACTTTGCTTGATAAGATAGCCAGAATTTCTTGATTTTTTTGAATAATTGAATAAAAGCGATCCCCGATAGATAAAATTATAAAGAATAAGCAGACTGAAACAGTTCAACTAATGATTAAAAGCTCAACTAACTATCGGTTTAATAGATTTTTTTTATAAGTTAATTAGCCAAATCGTAATTATAAATGCCAGCTATTAAGTTCGCTCTTAATCCAAATCTCTTCCCACGATTTCGGTAAGGATAAGAGAGAATTTTGAAGATTTTTAATCGTCTATTAATATGTTCTACTGTAACTCGTAATTGATTAAGCTGACGATTATATTTTTTCTCTTCTTTCGTCAACTTCTTTCCTTTCTTTTTCTTGATTGGGGTTTCACTTAATTGATGAATTTTAGCGATTCCTTGATCCCCTTTATCAGCAACAACTTTCATTAAAGTCCCAAATTTTACCCCACTGTTTTTAAATAGTTTAAAATCGTGAGTTTTACCTTTTCCGTTTACTAAACATAATATTTTTTGACTTTTTTGCTGAATTACTAATTGTGTTTTTAAGGTATGTTCTTTTTGTTTCCCACTCTAAAATTGTTTTTGCTTTCTCTTTGGTCTTTCAATTTGACTTTCCATTACATCCAGAAAAATTTGCCCAAACCGAACCCTTTGACGAGGTAAATGATGTAGATGTATTGGGTAAAAAAGCAGGTTTAGAAATGTCCGATCGAGAAAAACTAGGATTAAAAGCCAAACTCGAAGAAAGGGATGATAATCGCTTAGATTTACCAGAATCAAATCAAGATCTCTCAGAATCTTAAGAAATTAAGTCTTCATTAACCGACGATCTTAATTCGTTTTGCTAATAAGTCGATAGATAATCTTAGCAAGGGGATCGGCTCTGTTTACAACCATCAAATGTCCGCCTTTTTCTAAAGTAATATCTGGTTTAACAAAAGCCATTGGAAAAATGCGATCGCTAGTTCCATGGATATGATAAATATTCTTGGGAGTGATTTCGTTTTTCCAAAATACAACTCGGTTAATCGCCCATTTCAAAAATTTAGCATCGGTATCTACCAGTATCTCTTTTAGTAATTTACGTTCTTCTACAGTTTCGATTCCAAAAAACCAATTAATTAACCAATATACAGTCCAAAGTAAACTTTTAATAGGAATGAAACAGTGAATAGGCAACCAACGAAATAATTTAATGTACCAAGGAATTTCGTCAGCTTGTTTGGCACTAGATATTAAGATAACTTGCTTAACTTTAATTTGTTTGGCAATTTCTACTGCTACCATTCCCCCAAAAGATAAGCCAATTAAGATCGGTTCTTTATCTTCGATCGCTTCAGCCAATCTTTTAGCATAATCAGACAATTTTTCCTGTTTATTTGGTGCTAACCAGTCTAGATGAACTAGCTGATATCCTACGAACTTTAAGTTACGAAATACTCTTCTATCTGCCCCTAATCCACTGATACAATAAATATTTTTGCTAGCTTTTTCTGCTTTTGTTAGAGAATTTATTTTGTTATTGTTAGTCATTAGTTATTGCCAACTTTGCAATTTTTCAGTGTAATCTTGTAGTCGGTTATTAAAATTTTCCCTTTGTTTTTCAAAACCAGCAGCTATAGCGATCGAACAAATTCCAGCGACTAAACCTAAAATCCATTTTAAAAAAGAATAAGTTAGTACCAAAATTCCTAGTTGATAAACAACAGTTAAAATAAGTGTAATTGTCCCTGAAAATAAGAAAGCTCGAATTTTTAAGCCCAAACCGATAAAAATTAAACCAAAGCTAATTATACTAGGAATAATGCCGATATCCTGATAGAAAAGTGCAGTTACACAAAGGATACTATTACCTAGAAGACGGAAATAGTGGCGTTGTTGCCGATGAGATTGGAAATAGCGATCGAATTGGGCGATATACAAAATTGATAGGCTAATAATTCCTGCTATCCAGATAAATTCTCGGTTGTATTGCCAAACTAGCCGAATAATTCCCCAGTTAATAAACCCCAGACTAACATAACTCCAACGAAGGTTTTTTTGATAATAGGCAATGCGGAGATAAAAAACTGCCGTGCATAATAAACTAATATAGGAAATCTCTTCTGCGGTTACTAAAGCCATCAGCGCGGGAATAACTAAAGCAGTATGTTGCCAAGGAGTTACTCGCCAACCCAAATTCTGCCAGGGTATTTGATAGATAGCTAAAGCAATGAGACAAGTAAAAATAACCCGCAGAGGATCGAATAAGCTCAGTTTGCTAATAATTAAGCGACTGTAAACTAAGGTAGCAGCTATTTCCACTATCCCCACATATACCCACCAGTCACTAGCTTTATTATTTGTTGTATTTTCCGCTTCGCTGTCTCTACCTTGAATTAGAGCATAAGCACCAAGACAAAAACTAGTAGCAATACTAATAGGAGTCAAACGCGGGGTAGTACTTTCGATCGCGATACTCGCAGCAATAATTTTGAGAATACTACTAATTGCCCAGTGGATATGAGCAATTAAAATAACTCGCTCCAGACTAACACTAAAAATAGTGCTTCTATGCCCTTGACGATACCACCATGCACCCAGACGATAGGAAAAGGCGATCGCAGCAGCCACTAAAGCTAAAATAGTCAAACCATCAGCAAGACTACCCCCTGATGAGAGTTGCATCTGATAAATAACTAATTCATAGATACCCAGAGATATTCCTGCAAAGGCGATATATTTAGTGGTACGATTTGCCTTAGATTCATCCAGATTGGTATTAATGAGGATGAATGCTGCTCCTAAAGTTAATAATCCCGTATAAGCATTAAAGTATGACAGTCGCGGAATCATACCTAAAACTGCATAAACTAGGGGAATATAAGCTAAGTTTAGTCTTCCCCAATTTGGAGATCTGCTTGCCAACCAACTCACTAATCCAACAGACAATAAACCTAAAATGATATTAGCGACAGCTAAAGTTAAAGTATTACCGCCAGTGAGTATAATTAATCCTGCTATAAATAATTCCACTAGCCAAACAACAGCATATAAAATTAGGTTATTGGGTTGTTGTCGGTAACGCCAAATAATTGCGGTAGTAACTAAAATTGTGGTTAGTAAATACCGAACAGGAAGCTCAAAACTAGAAATATCGACATAAACAAGGCTTAATAAAGTTATTTCAAGACTAATAAGAGCGATCGCCCAATAATCCGCAGCTTTGCTGTATTTATCGATTAATTTTAAATTTTGTGGCTCTGCCCCTACTCCCAAAATTCCGTAGTTATTCCGTTGAGAAAAATAGGACAATTGAGGTGTATCTAGAGTCTGTTGGAGATATTGGCGAAATTTATATAAACCGAGGATAATTATCGCACCAACTACTAGCCAATTCCAATTGGTAATAAAACTATAAAATACGCTAGGAATAAAACTGACAGCAAAACCAAGATGAATTACCGTTACTATGGTACGACGTAGATGATAGGCATTAACTAACATCAATCCTATTGCCACTGCCAAACCAATAAATCTAGTTTCTGGTTGCCCGAATAATAAGAATTGAGCCGTAATTAAAGTAAGACAACTGAGTAAAGTTGCTAACCGACGCTGTTGTATCTTACGAGTATATTTAGCAACCAGAGTTAACATCCCAGGGGTAACTAACCAAATTAATCCCCAGCGAAAAGCACCAGGAGTGGTAGTTACTGTGATTTGAGAAAGGAAACAGGTATAGCTAATTGCCCCTAAGAATAAACCAAAATACCAACAACTTTGCTTGAGAAGAGATAGACAATTAAGATTAAATTTGATTCTGGGTTGTTTTGCTTGAAGAATATAAATACCCCATTCCCCAGCCATCAGTAAAATCAAGATACTTCCCCAGACAGCTTGACTCAAATTCGGGAAAATAACATAAATTGCATTAGTTATAGTTACTAACCCCAACAGATGAGTCAGATAAATTAAATTAATTCTGAGGGGTTGGCGAATCCAAGTAACATAACCAAGAGTAACAGTAGAAAATAATAAATTAAGCGATCGCCAGGTAGGATTAGATAAACTGAGATAGGTTAAAGCTATACCCAAAAATAAAGTTAGAACCTCTGCATATAAAGCTAATGGGCGTTTTTGACGGCGATCTAACCAAGTAGCGACAAAAACAAATAAAATTACATAGGGAAAAAGAGTTACCCCAAAAACTGATTCGGGAAAATATTCGGTTTTACTAACCGTAACTGCAAGGTTTAAAGCCTCACTACGTAAATTAGCAGGAATTAATTCTTTGGAAATGTATAGAGTTTGTAAGCCTAGTAAAAAGATAGCAGTTAAATCTCGTTTACGCCAATAAAGAGTTAATCTTTGACTGAATAGATGAACAGTTAAGACACTTATTGTTACAGTTTGCCAGAAATATAACTGAGATTCAAATATACCTGCTACTAAAGATAATAACCAAGTTCCAGTGAATATAATAAGACTAATTGTTTGAAATACTTTACCCAAAAAGCTATTAGTTAGTTTTTCTATATCTGGTTTTCGATCGCCAGCCGAAATTAACTTATTCTTTCTTTCTATAGTTAAATAAATTGTAGATAACAACCAGGCAAATAAGGCGATCGCTAAATTATAGTTAATAAAATATTCAGAAGAACTACTAGTAATTAAACCCCTAGCTAATAATAATGACCAAGCAGCAAATAAGAATAATAAATTAACTGTAGGATATTTTTGCTGAGGTAATAAAAATCTATAGTGAATTAACGTAATTGCCAGAATACCGCCATATACTGCTGTAACTGGAAACCAAGGTAAATACCAACCTAAATGTAGGTAACTAAGTAACAAAAAAAGTAGCAGAAAAAATCTATTTTTATTATGCTTACTTAACTGAGTCGATAACCAGGTAGTACCAGTTAAAGTAATAAAAGCGATAGCGATCGCTTTTACTTCTAGACCATTATTTCCCAAACCAAATTGACTAATTGCCCAAAAATTAATCGGTACTAGTAATGTCGCGATCGACCTCAAAGTTTGAGAAGTTAGCTTTAAATTATTTTGCTTATTCGACCAAAAACTAATAATCCAAAAAACAAGAGTATAAATTAAAAGAATAAAATATTGCCCAAATTTAGGGAAACTAGACCACTGACTTGCAGCTAAAACACCAGAAGAAACAACAACTAAAAATATACCAAGGAATAGTAACCAACGAATACTTAGCTCATCTAAAAACCCTTGCCATAGTTGGGTAATAATATTGGGTTTAGGAGTAATATTTGCTAAACTTTGAACTGGAACTTTTGTTGTATTTTCTCGAATAACAGAAGTTGTTTCTACTACTTTTTCAGTTTCAGGTAAAGCACAACTTAAATATTGGCGACATATTTTTTTTACTTGCGCTTCACTAATTAAATTTAACTCTAACCAAAGATCTAGTCCTTGTAATAATTGAGGTCGATCGGCTTTAACATATACCTCTAACTTGAGCCAAGAATTATCTTGAGGTTGTGCCTGTCGATTTCTCGAAGATTGGTTTTGGGATTCACCATGGGGAAGCATAAGCAACGCCTGAAAATCAACTTACGCTTTATTTATATCTCTGATTATAGAAGTAGTAACATAGGTTATGACAATAATTCAATTGACCGACATAATAGTCTAAGCTAAGATAATCGGTTTATCTATTATTAACCCACATTCCGCACCCACTATCTACAGTGTTAAAGAACAAAAATACACTCTACCTATAGCGAGTTAAATTGTACTTATATACTATATGGAGCGTGATACATGGAAACTACCATACATATGGTGGT
>JBFRWK010000127.1:0-2714 GCA_051439545.1 Xenococcaceae cyanobacterium
TTGTCCTACTTGTTTTTCCCGCACCTAGATAGCCAGTTAGTACAGTGACGGGAACGGTGTTGGTGGTTGTCGCTACCATAATCTAATTCCTAAGCTCTTTTAGATAATGATAATCGATCTCATTCTCAGAAAAACGGTTTTTAATCTAAAATTAGCCTGGGAAATTATTAAACATTGATGCTAAAGAAAATTCTGAATCGCTTCTGTCACCGCTTCAGGATACTCTTCATAAATACCTAAAGTTCCCTCTAATCGAACTGTTTGCACCTTGGCTAACTCTGTCATTGCCTCCATTTCCGCTTTTGATTTGGGTGGTGCATTTTCCGCCAGGATAATTAATACGGGTATCGATACAGAATCTAAAAGTTGCAAAAACTCCTCTCTATTCGCTACAGGATCGATCGCGCCAGTAACAAAAGCAGCAGGGGCATATCTCGCACCCTCTTTAGAAGTGATTTGGTGTTTTTGGGCAATAAATTCGGGAGTTAGTTTGGTTTCATCAACATAGACATGGCGTTTATACATCAAACGGAGAAAGGAAGGGGTAGTATTGAGATAGTATAACCCCTGTCCGATAATGGTCAACCGCACCAGATTTTTAACCCCATTTCTTACACCATCGGGTAAACCCATAACTCTCAATGGTCCTTGCCAAGTGGGAGCGATTAAAATTAGTTGAGAAATTATATCTGGGTTATTCTGGGCAAATTTTAAAGCGTATCCCGAAGCATGACCCGCAGCGACTAGGATAATTGGACTATCAAAAATAGATTTAACAAAATCTCCCAACAACTGATGAAATAATACGGGATTATAATCTACAGATGGGCATTGAGACTCGCCAAATCCCAACCAATCTAAAACCGTAACTTGATAGTTTATCGCGAGTATATTAGCAATACCTTTCATCTCCGTGCGACTGGAAACCGTACTAAAAGCAGGAAGTAACAGTACGGGGTTTCCCGCGCCGATTGTTTCGTAAACGACTCGATATTGTTTGTCTAAAAAATTCCAGTTGTAAAAATTCTTTGTCCCGCCAATACCAGAGTTGAGTTGAGTCTGATTTGTTGCTGTAGTCATAGCTATTAGTGAAGAGAAATCTATCTATATTGAGATCTTAGTCAAATTTTATTCATAGCGACCCATTTTGTGATAATCATTATCATTCTATCCCGTTGGGTTTTTAACAACGAGACTTGCGCTTGTCGAGGAAACCTCGACGCGCTTCCTCGTTCAAATTAATTCGGCTCTTGCCTTTTGGAGAACTTTTCCCGCAGATTGGGCAAATACGACGGTGAGTAATAGCCCTAAAATGAAATCAGGTAAAAATGAGTTAGTTAGTAAGACTAAGCCAGCAGTTAGCAACACGGAGGTATTGGCAATAATGTCATTACGTGAACACAACCAAACAGAGGACATATTGATATTGTCATTACGGTGACGAATCAACAGTAAAAAGCAGATTAGGTTAGCAAGCAGAGCCAAAATACCAATCTCGCTCATCAAACCAACTGTGGGGACGGTTTGAGCAAATAATTGATAGGTAGCTCTAGCAAATACAGCGATCGCCGTAAGAAACATAATACTGCCTTTGAGTATTGCCGATCGCGCCTGGGCTTTTTTTCCTTTTTTGATAACGTAAAGGCTACAGCCATAAACTAAAGCATCGCCCAGCATATCTAAGGAATCACCTGTTAGGGATAAAGAGGCTGCCTTAATTCCCCCGCCAAACTCTACCACAAACATCACCGCATTGATTATCAAAATAATCCATAACACTTTACTCTGGCGTTTTTGTAGCTTTTCTAATTCCTTTGCTTTGTGTTGACAACAATGTTCTGCCATTTTTTACTTTAACGTTCAAATGATTGTTTGAATAATATTCATAATATCTCTCAAACGTTCAAAAGAACATTAGAATGTAAACCAAATTAAAATGATAAAAATAGAGAAAGACTAAGACATACTAACTAAAAGCTATATTATCTCTCGCAAAGAATAGCTGAGAATATCAGTCACACGCCGATCTTTTAGGGAATAATAAGCCAATTTGCCGTCATTACGATATTTAAGTAATTTCAAATCTCGCATTTTCCGCAAATGATGGGAAGCAGTAGCGATCTTGACATTTAACATGGCAGCAATATCACAGACACAAAGCTCATCGCCGTTTCTGAGGGCATAAAGTATTTTAACCCGCGAGCGATCTGCTAAAGCACCAAAAATAATTGTCATTTCCTCTAAAGTATCTTCTGAAGGAAAAGTTTCGCGAATTTGATTAACTAACTCGGTGTTGAAACATCTTACCTGACAAATATCGTCTGCTTTGGTTTTAGTCACGGGTGTTTAAGGGTAACGGTTAAATCTATTTAGTTAAATAGTACAAGATACTTGAATTTCTAGTAGCTTCAACTAGAGATCGCTCTAGAATAAATCATTCAATCGCCAAACTGGGTTTAACAATTGCTGGCACAATTCGTTGACACGCCATTTTTCCTCCACCAATATTTCTCGCTACAGGACCAATTTGTAAAGCAGCTAAACCACCCATGATAAAAAAGTTGGACTTAGGCAGACGTAAATGTTCATCTAGTACAGGTAAGCCATTAACTATTTCTGTGGGATAGGTTTCTAGTACGTTTTGTAATAAGGGGTGGGCTTGGGCATTGAATCTCGTACCAGTAGCTAGCCAGATCCGATTGAACTGATGCTTG
>JBFRWK010000128.1:0-43291 GCA_051439545.1 Xenococcaceae cyanobacterium
TCGGCTTGATTTCTGAAAATTTTATTATTCAAACTGATATTTAACCCTACTTGCTAACAGAAAAACTTATCTTTTTACCAAGCTGATTCTTGCCAATTTTTTGGGCTTACTTTTTCAGCAAACTCTAATTACTCACTACTTATTACTTGACCTCACCTTTAATTTAAATATTCAACCGAACTCGACCTAATTTAGAAGAATCTTTGCTATATTTACTCTTTCTTTCCCAATTTCGCCTTTAATTCTGCCTTGAGGCGATGCAAAATCGACTCTTCATCTAGAGAATCTAAAATATTTTGGACTACAGCTTTAGGCCCTTCTGGCCCCCAAGATGCACCATTAGCTAAATAAGTTTTTGTCACTTGGGCGATCGCATAAGCGGAAACCCCTGCTACTCCCCCTTGAGCGATGGCGATCGATAAATAGGGAGCTAAAGCTATTCCTCCTGTTAGGGGTACTGCTAACCCCAAAATCCCTTTAAGAGAGCTAAGACCTAAAGTTGCCAATAATTCACTAGCAGTAATCCCGCCCATACTCAAAGCAATCTTTTGAAGGAGATCGACGGCTGCTGATTGGGTCATATTGATGCCATAAAGACGAGATAAAGCAATAATCATCGCGATATCAATTACTGCTCCCGTAAACAGATCGATCGCGGTAACGGGATTGAGAGCTACAGCCATAGCTTTGATGGTTACTCCTTTTTGGATTAAGCGATCGGCCGTTTCTGCTCTAATTTCTAGTTTACGCTGGAGTATCTGCTCGTTAATTTCGTCAGCATACAACATGGTATTGAGAGCAACCAAAGATTTACCTTCTCGGTGCAATAGTTCTAAAATTTTTAATTTTAGGGAGTCTATCTGTGGTTTACCTGGAATACGCTTGATTTTTATTTTGCCATCATTGCCCCGTAGTCCTCGTACTTCCATCGGCGATGCAGCTACCATAATAATTTCTTCAGGAGAAAGTAATTGTTTTACTCGCTCGTGACAAATTTTCTGGTAAATTGCTTGACGATCTGCTTCTGGATACAAGTCTACTTTGTTAAATACTAGGAGAATGGGTTTTCCTGCCTCTCTTAGTTTAGCTAGAGCCTCATACTCGACTTTAGTTAAGTCTCCAGCAAGAACAAATAAAATTAAATCTACTTGTTTAGCTAATTCACGGGCTAACGCTTCGCGAGTCTCCCCATTAACTTCATCAATACCAGGAGTATCGATTAATTGTATTTCTCCGCGATCGACTCCAGCAGAAAGAGTAAGGCGTTGTAGTTGTTGTTCGCTATCTCCTAATTTTTCGGGAGTTAGTTGCCAATTTGCCGAACTTACCGTTTTTGTGACTCCGTGTAAAGGTCCTGCTTCAAAGATCTTTTCACCGATTAAGGCATTAAGTACCGAGGATTTACCCCTACCCACCATACCAAAAGCAGCAATTTGCACGACTGACTGCTCTAATTTATCTAGGACAGCACTCAAGCGAGCGACTGCTAATTCTAACCCTGTTTGTTCTTCAAGCGTCAAATCTAGATTACGAACTAAATTTCTTAGAGCCTGTTGTGCTTTGCGGTAATTTATTTCTGAGCTAATTTCATCAAGACCAATTATCGTACGATCTAACTCTTCCAATTGCCAAAATTCTCGTAAATAACGTAGTTTAATAGATTTTTTGTCTAAATTATAAATTTCCCTAGTCCGAACTTCTTAGTCGATCGCTTATCTCGATCGAGGAGTGTAGATTACTTAGGAAATTTTTGCTAAATTATGTTTCATTTTTCTGGGATCTTATTTTCTATTAATTACGTATTTTTTCTAATTGTAACTAATTTCTAGTATAACTTAATATTTTCTTGCTACTGCGATAGCCGATCTCGATCGACGAGAAGAGAAGAAAGAGAAAGCAAAACTATTCACTAAAAAATTAATTTACAAATACTAGTAAAAATACCGAACTCAAATAGCAATTTTACAGATTATATTACTATTGTTTCGATTAACTAGGTAACTACTTATAGTGATTTTTCATCTGTGAATAAACTAGCTTTTTTAGATTATTCAGGTAAATTTGTTTAGATGAAAATATCGTAAGTTTATCTTAAGTTTATGGTAGAGGTTTGAACGGTTATGGATGTCTCCTAGCAGTATTAAGCTATTATTAGGAGATTTCATGAAACTTTCATTATTATTAAAAACAGTAGGTTTTACTGCTTCAATTGTTACTAGTTTGTTATTTTCTAGACCTACTCAAGCTATTTCTTTTGGCGAGCAAGAAGTAAATCAAAATGATTTTATTGTTGTTGCTGCACCCTATCGTCATGGCTACAATTTAATGATTGTAGAGCAACTGCCTGGAGGAAGACAATGTTGGATTGAAAATGGCACTAATCCAGTTTTTGTTGCTCCTTTACTACTCAATTTTGATTTTACTAACGATTGTAAACGGAGCGTTGACAGTAACGGTTATTCCGTGCGGTTAGATGGTCAAGATTATGGGATGGATTATCTAGTCAATATTGTTGAAGCTGGCGGAGAACTAAAATTAGTTGCCAGTAGTAGAGATTCTGAAACAGAAGCTATTGTAATTGGTTCTACTCGCGGAATGGGTTCTGGTTCTTTAAAAATATTTTTGAATCCAGGTTGGCGTTTAACTAAACGTACTTATGAAGGAACTACTACCGAACACCTGTACTTGAGTAGGGACTCAACAGCACAGAAACAGTTTGGTCAAAGATGCAATGTAGTAGGTTCTGCCGAATAGTCCGAGAATGCCAACCATACCTTGAATTTACTCTATATTCTCAGAAATGGCAATAGAGAGAAGGTGAAGGATCTGTATAACTTCTCTTTTCTCTATTTTTAGAATTTAAAGGATATTTTCTGAGTCTATTAGCCTAATTTCAGCCGAGATTCTAGCTATTGTCTAACACCAGTGCTAAATTTACCAATCTCGAAGGGAAATTAACAATACAAAGATAAAGAAAAGAAAAGCAACAGCTACAAGAGATTGGATAGAATGTACAGAGCAAGTTATCTTGTGTTAATTAGATTAAAGTAGAATAGAGGCTTAAAAATGTACTTAGCATTTATTGCTGGGGGGAAGTCTCTATCTGTCGTTTTTAGGCAGATACTTTCGATCGACACTCTAGATTTTAGCAAATTTAGGGTAAATTAAATCATGATTAATTTGCGGGGAAAGATTCTAGGAGACCATTGCACGCATGGGAAAAGTAGTCGGCATTGACTTAGGTACAACCAATTCTGTAGTTGCAGTCATGGAAGGTGGCAAGCCAGTAGTAATTGCTAATGCAGAAGGGATGCGTACAACCCCTTCAGTAGCTGGCTTCAATAAAGATGGAGAATTAGTTGTAGGACAACTCGCCAGAAGACAAGCTGTACTAAATCCACAAAATACCTTTTACGGCATCAAGCGATTTATGGGTCGTAAATACGCGGAACTCCAACCAGAATCGCGAGTGCCTTATACGATCCGTCCCGATGAAAGCGGAAATATTAGAATTCGTTGCCCTCGATTAAAAAAAGAATTTGTTCCCGAAGAAATTTCGGCAATGATTCTCAGAAAGTTGGTAGAAGATGCTAGCCGTTATTTAGGAGAACCGATAACTCAGGCAGTAATTACCGTACCAGCATATTTCAATGATGCCCAAAGACAAGCAACCAGAGATGCGGGCAGAATTGCTGGATTAGAAGTGCTACGGATTCTCAATGAACCGACGGCAGCTTCTTTAGCCTATGGTTTAGATAAACAGCGGAGTCAGACTATTATGGTGTTTGACTTAGGTGGGGGGACTTTTGATGTTTCTATTCTTGATGTTGGAGATGGCGTTTTTGAAGTAAAAGCCACTAGTGGCGATACTCAGTTAGGGGGAAATGATTTCGATCGCAGGATTGTAAACTGGTTGGCAGAAGAGTTTTTGGAAAAAGAAGGGGTTGATTTACGCAAAGACCGTCAATCTCTACAACGACTAACCGAAGCAGCCGAAAAAGCGAAGATCGAACTTTCTGGAGTTACTGTAACCGAAATTAATCTACCTTTTATTACTGCTACAGAAGATGGCCCGAAACATATCGAAACTAAACTTACTCGCCTCAAGTTTGAGGAGTTATGCGGGGATTTAGTCAGTCGTTTACGTCGTCCTCTCAAACGAGCAATTTCTGATGCGGGCATTAGTCCGATCCAAATTAATGAAGTTGTCTTGGTAGGAGGTTCTACCCGTATACCTTTAGTACAAGATTTGGTACGTAGTTTTATCGATATCGAACCAAATCAAAATGTGAACCCCGATGAAGTAGTTGCTGTGGGTGCAGCAATTCAGGGGGGTATTTTAACCAACGAAGTAAAAGATATTCTGCTGTTAGATGTAACTCCTTTATCTATGGGGTTAGAAACTATTGGCGGTGTAATGAAAAAATTATTACCTCGTAATACGACTATCCCTGTACGTCGTTCCGATATCTTTTCTACTGGAGAGAACAACCAAACTATGGTAGAAGTTCACGTCCTCCAGGGAGAAAGAGAAATGGCAGCAGGAAATAAATCTCTAGGTAGATTTAAATTAACTGGTATTCCGCCAGCCCCTAGAGGTATACCGCAAATCCAAGTATCTTTTGATATAGATGCCAATGGAATTTTACAAGTAACTGCCAGAGACAAAACTACAGGCAGAGAACAAGGCATTACAGTTCAAGGTGCTTCTAATTTAAGCGATGCCGAGATAAATCGCATGATGAAAGAAGCAGAACAATTTGCCGAAGAAGATAGAGCCAAAAAAGAAAGAGTAGAAAAACGCAATCGTGCCAAATCTTTGACAGATCAGGCACAAAGAAGATTAAAAGAAGTAACCCTCGATTTTGGTAGTCAATTTGCCAGTTACTATCGTCGTCGCATTGATATCTTATGTGAAGAAATTCTCGATAGTCTCAAACAAGATGATGAAAGAACCTTAGATCGAGCGCAAGCCGATCTACAAGATGCCTTATACGAACTCAATCGGGAAGTACGCTTGCAATATGAAGATGAAGAAGACGATGATTTCTTCGGTGCAATTCGCCGTACTTTTACTGGGGAAACAAATATGATGGACGAAGATTATTCTTATAATCCTCGTCGTTACGACGATCGAGATAATTATCCCTATCCCACTGGAGGTTATAACGATAATTACCAAAATGATTATCGTAGTGATAGTCGTAGTCGCGGTTATGGTAACAATTATCAAGATGATTACCCCAGGGATAGTCGCGATCGAGGTTACAGTGGTAACGACCAGGACGATTATCGCAGGGATAGTCGCGATCGAGGTTACAGTGGTAACTACCAAGATGATTACCGCTCTTCAGACTACGACAATGACAGTGCCTATAGCGATCGCTCACCGAGAAGAGATTCCCCAAATCGCGATAATTCACCCTCTAGATCTCGAGATTCTAATAACCGACCCGATCGCCGTTACTACAGTAGTAATCGCTCGCAAACTATTCCCTATGAAAATGATTGGGACGAAGATGATGATGAATGGTTCTAAAGCTGTCAACAGTCGGGGAAAATTGAGCTAAAAAATACTGTTGGCAACATTTTATAGGTGATAATTGATG
Source organism: Xenococcaceae cyanobacterium (assembly GCA_051439545.1). Classification (GTDB taxonomy): domain Bacteria; phylum Cyanobacteriota; class Cyanobacteriia; order Cyanobacteriales; family Xenococcaceae; genus JASJDJ01. The sequence continues at coordinate 5,610 of JBFRWK010000128.1, forward strand.
ATTGGTAGCCAAAGTACCTAATATACATTTTTTTTATTTACACCGATAACTAATAACTGTCATATGCAAAACGTTCGGAACTATTATGAAATTTTGGGGGTTACAAAAAATGCTTCTAGTGAAGAAATAAAAAAAGCCTATCGAACCCTAGCCAGAACATATCACCCAGATCGCAATCCAGGTAATAAAGCTGCCGAAGAAAAATTTAAAGATATTAACGAAGCTTACGAAGTTCTTTCCGATATGAGTAAGCGATCGCAATACGATCGCTTTAGTAAAGTTTGGTCGAAAAGAGGTTTGAGCGGAAGAAACGGTAAATCTACTTCTGTCAATAATTTTGGTAATTTTAATCGTAATGAACAGACAGTAGGTAGAACTGCTACTGCCGAACGTTACCGCAGTCGAGTCAATATTAATGATTTTCGTCCAGGAACGACTAAAAGAGAAAGAATAGTAACTCCTCGTGCTACTCGACGAGATATTGAAGCCAAACTAACCTTACCCTTGCTCAAAGCTTATCGAGGAGGACAAGAACGGATCCGCTTAGAAGATGGGCGAAGTCTTGAAGTAGATATGCCTCCTGCAATGATTGATGGTCAACGTATCCGTCTTAAAGGTCAAGGTTTAGATGGTGGCGACCTCTACTTAAAGATTACTGTTGCTCGTCATCCTTTTTTCAGATTACAAAGTTCAGATATTTACTGTCAAATTCCCGTTACCCCTTCAGAAGCAGCTTTAGGTAGCTTGATAGAAGTCCCCACCATTGACGGTTTAGTCAAGATGACAGTACCAGCAGGAGTACGCTCTGGACAAAGATTGCGTTTAGCCAATAAAGGTTATCCCAATGCTCAAGGAGAGCGAGGAGATCAATTAGTAGAAATTCAGATTGTGGTTGCTAAAGAATTAAGTCAAGAAGAAAAAGAACTATATCAGAAACTCAAACAAATAGAAACTTTTAATCCCCGTAAAGATTTAGTTACTTGGCAATAAATAAGCTATTAATTGTTAGTCAATAAAAAACTGTGCTTCCTAGAAGATATAAAAAATTACAAAAAGTTCTCGATCGCAGACAACCAGACTTAACTGTTATAACCGAAGATGTCCATAAACCCCACAATCTTTCAGCAATTATGCGTACTTGTGATGCAGTAGGGGTATTTGCTCTTCATGCAGTAAATAACTATAGCCAAGAAATGCCTACCTACAGTCAAGTTGCTCAAGGTAGTGAAAAATGGGTTAATCTCCACACTCATCCCAATATTAAAACAGCGATCGAGCAGCTACACCAAGAAGGTTTTAAAATTTATGCTGCCCATTTAAGTGAAGAAGCAGTAGATTATCGTCAGCTCGATTATACTCAACCTACAGCTATTCTGTTGGGAGCAGAGAAATGGGGAGTCAGCCAAGAAGCAACAACCTTAGTAGATGGACATATTATTATTCCTATGTTGGGTATGGTAGAGTCTTTGAATGTTTCCGTTGCTGCTGCGGTTATTTTATTTGAAGCACAACGACAAAGACTAGAAGCTGGGTTTTATAATCGAGTCAGGCTCGATCGACAAACTTATCAACAAACAATTTTTGAATGGGGCTATCCTAAAATTGCTGCCCTACACCGTCAAAAAGGAGAGCCTTATCCTGTTTTAGGAGAAGACGGAGAAATTATATCAATTCTTTAAAGTGGTAAGAGACTTAGTTGAGGACAGGTAGTTTTTTACTATTGACTATATTTTTAATAACTATATCGGTAATGCTATAAAAACAGGAAGTCTATTATCTAGACTTCCAGATAGTATTGCTTTCTCTCCTAATTGAACAGAAATCATATCATATTTTGTGTCCCATATGTCATTTCATTGATGGTTTATAACCAACCTTTGCGCCAGAAAAAATAATATAAGCTACTAGAAATAACGATCATTAAAGTCAGACATAAAGGATAACCAAAATACCAATTTAACTCTGGCATATTCCACGGTGAAACTTCTGGATTAAAATTCATACCGTAAATGCCAGCAATAAAAGTTAGAGGAATAAAAATAGTAGAGATTACAGTAAGCAACTTCATTACTTCATTCATTTTGTTGCTGACAGCCGATAAATAAACATCGGTTAAGCTAGAAGCTAACTCACGATAGGTTTCAATGACATCAATAATTTGAATAATATGATCGTAGCAATCGCGTAAATAAACAGAAACTTCATTACTAATTAAAGAACTTCTATCTCTGATTAAGACATTAATAGCTGTTCTTTGAGGCCAAATAGCACGACGTAAAGCAAGTAATTCTCGTTTAATTTGATAAATTTTGCCTAACGTTTGTTCTGTAGGATTAAGAATTACTTCATCCTCTAAATTTTCGATTCTTTCGCCATAAGCTTCCAAAATTGGGAAAAAACCATCAATAATAGCATCCCATAAGGCATAAGCTAAATAATCTGTCCCTTGATTTCTGACATTGCCTTTATTAAACTTAATCCGCTTACGGACTGGCTCAAAACAATCTTTTTCTGGTTCTTCTTGTAGGGTTAAAAGATAATGTTTGCCCAAAACTATGCTAACTTGCTCTAGTCCAAATCCTTCCCCTGGGAACTTCGCGATCGCCATTTGGGTAATAATGACTAACTGATTGGGATAATCTTCAATTTTGGGTCGTTGCGGTACATTAACCACATCTTCTAAAATCAGGGGATGCAACCCAAAAACTTTACCTAGTCGAAGTAAGATATCTTCACTACCCAAACCGCGTACATCAACCCAAGAAACCGAATCGGTATCTAAATAATGACCGCATTGTTCTGGAGTTATATGACTGAGACGGTTTGCATGATGGCGATCGTAGTCGATTAAAATTAATTCTGAAGGTTTAGCATCAGCTTCAATATTGAGAGTTCCTGGAATACTTCCAGGCTGTTCGTAAGCATAGTCAAATAAGTCTTCTTCTGGTTCGGGAATAACAAAGCGATCGGAGGATGTGCTTCTCATAGCTAGATTAATTATGGAACTTACATAGGGTATCGCGGAATACCTTGGTTGTTGTTGCTGGAATTGTAGCTTGTGAGGTTGAGAATAGCTAGATATCTTGGATTATTGTGCTTGGGTCGGGTTAATGGTCGATATTTGACTGATGAATTTGATATAAAAGTATTCAGCAGTATTTTAGCTACACAATAATTTATAATTTATATTGGATTTTGGAAAAGTAATGAGCGAGCGCATAAATATTAATTGGCACAAATCTCTTGTTTCTCTAGCAATAAGTTTGGTTTTTTGGGAGTCATCATCGTCATTACTTAAAGCTGCACCACCTCGCGAACCAGATCGAACCGTAGAATGCGATCTGTTGGTAGTAGGTGGAGGATTAGCAGGGGTAGCAGCGAGTTATGAGGCTTTACTTTTGGGCAAAACTGTTTGTTTGACCGAAATTACTGACTGGGTAGGAGGGCAATTATCGTCTCAAGGAACATCTGCCCTTGATGAAAGAACTACACAAAGAGAACAACTATTTTATCCTCAAGGATATCTAGAATTACGAGAACGGATCGAAAATTTTTATGGGGAACTTAATCCAGGAGACTGTTGGGTGAGTGAATCTTGTTTTTTACCCAAAGATGGTCACACAATTATCAAACAACAGTTGGACGACGCAGCAGCCAAGGGTAATGGCACTCTCAAATGGTTTCCTTCTACCGTAATCAAAGAACTAGAAATCGAGCAAGTTGGTGGAGGTACGGGGCAACAAATTACTAATGCTATCGCCATACAACATAGTCCCGTTCCCAATACCCCTCCTCTCAATACCGAACCTCTATCTCATATTATTGAAGACGCTTATTCCTATCGTCTTTCAAGCCGTTTACGCAAAGAAATTATTCGTTTTGTTCCCCCCCAAAATTCTAATCCCGATCGAGTTGCCGACTGGTACGTTATTGAAGCTACGGAGACAGGAGAAATTGTTGCCCTAGCAGATGTTCCTTACCGTTTGGGGGTCGATCCCCTCTCTCATTTAGAACCTTCCTCTTCCAGTGAGACGGGTAATCCCTATTGTACTCAAGGTTTTACTTATACTTTTGCGATGGAAGCAACGGAAGAACCCCAGTCCCATGTAGTGCCTCCTTTCTATCCAAACCACAGCCCTTACTATAGTTACGAACTAGAAAGATTAGCCGATTTCGATCTAGTTTTTACTTATCGCCGAATTTGGAGTCCTACTCAAGGAGAATCTACAAATTTTAAGGGTATTTCTTTTACCGAACCTAATCCAGGCGATATTTCGATGCAAAACTGGACTTGGGGTAATGATTATCGTCCAGGGACAAGTAAAGATAACCTAGTATATACACGAGAGCAACTCAAAGCAACAGGACAACTAGAACCAGGAGGTTGGCTAGGAGGATTGAGAACAGAAACTTTGCGGAAAGGAGAAGACCATTCTCTGGGTTATTTTTATTGGTTAGTAGAAGGAACAACCGATTCTCGTCTCGGTGAGGATGTCAAAAAACCTCATCCCAATCATCGTCTGTTGACTGGCTTAGATTCTCCTATGGGGACAGTTCATGGATTGTCTAAATATCCCTATATTCGGGAGGGAAGAAGAATTATTGGCAGACCTTATGGTGGTTATCAAGAAGGCTTTAGTATTACTGAAGTCGATATTTCGCGCCGAGATTACCACGATGAATATTACCGCAATAAGTTATCTCCAGTTATGTATCGTCAATTGCTAGCTTTTATTGGTGGAGTCGAAGCAGTCACTAAGGCTAATAATCCAGATGTTAATTTAGAAGAAATCAGAAGTCGATCGCGATCGACTATTTATCCTGATTCTGTCGGTATCGGTCACTATGCCATCGATTTTCATCCCTGTATGGAGGAACATCCCCCTGAAAAACCAGGTAATCGAGAAATGCCAGGAGAAAGAAGGGGGGCGGGTCAAGCTTATCCCTTTCAAATACCCCTAAGAGCCATGATTCCTCAAAAAATTGATAACTTGCTCGTAGCAGGTAAAAGTATTGCTACTAGTCATATTGCTGCTGCTGCTTATCGGGTTCATTCTTTTGAATGGTCATCGGGGTCTGCTGCTGGCATTACCGCAGTTTTTGCTTTAAATGAAGAACTTTTACCTTACCAACTAGTAGACGAATATTTCTTTAAAGAAGAAGAATTACCATTACTTAAAGAAAAATTAGAAGCAACAGGTAATCCTACTGCTTTTCCCGATACCTCTATTTTTAATCAATCTTGGGATGATTGGCGTTAAAGCCTCTAATTTAATTCTATGTATTAGTTATTAGATATCAGCTATAGGATTACAGGAAAAAATAGGTGTCAATTAGCCCAAATGAAATTTTTTGTTAATTTTTGTAAAAAAATGCAGAGATCTGCGAAAATATTCCTGAGTTATTTTTAGAGAAGCAATCTTTATTTACTATTTATAGCTTGGGTATATACCGTGTTTTTCGCGCATGCAAAAATTACAAGAACTAATTACCGAAAAGGATTCACGTTTATTTACTGCTGACGACATATTACCTACAGAATCATGTTGGTTAATTGTTCGAGGTGCAGTCAAAACTTTTAGCAAAAATGAAAATAGAAAAATAATTACTCTAGGCTATTGGGGTGCAAACGATCTAATAGGTCAGCACCTATCCAATCTCGATTATTATCAAATGTACTGTTTGACTTGTGTTGAGGCTATTTGTATTCCCGTAGATATTTTGCCTGAATTTTCTACAAATCTTATTCAACGCGCACGACAACAAACGGTATGGATTTGTATTATCCAAACGAAACGAGCTAGTGAACGGGTATTTTTATTACTGAAGTGGCTGGCAACGAAATTTAGTCGTCCTGTTGTCCAAGGAAAATTAATCGATCTGCGCTTAACTCACCGAGAAATAGCCGACATCTTGGGAACTAACCGAGTTACCGTTACCAGAATAATTAATCGTTTTGAGCAACAAGGTATCATAGCCCGTCCCAAACAGCATTACATTATTTTATGTAAAAGCGATCGAAGAATCTAATTAATGGTGAGACAAAAGAGAATCAATTCAATAACTCTTGGCGAAGGCGATAAATAATGGTATTGGGTTCTACTTGAGAGAGAATATCGGCAATGATAGTAGAAGGGCCAAGACTACCCCAAGTACATCCTTGTTCTAAGTATACTTGAGCGACCTTACCAATCACCAAAGTTCCATAACCCGCGATCGCGCCTTGTATACCTGCTGCAACACCATAAGCAGACAAAGCTCCAGGACTTTCAAATATACTTGTCAATGCTGCTCCACTTTTACCTACACCAAAAAGAACACTACCAGCAATCTCACCGAATAATAAACCCCCAGAACTAGCGAGGATTCTCCGCCAGAGATTGCCAGCTTCATAACTTGTAATCGGCAATCCATATAACCTAGCTAAAGACCTAATTAGAGCCAAATCTGCAACAAATCCACCCATTAAATCTAGCAAGGGAAAGGGATTGACCGCTACTACTAAAGCCTTATACTTAGCGTAGTGCCAAATAATTGTTTGTGCTTCTTCTTGGCGGATTTCGACCGTTTTTTTCGCGATATTTACTTCTGCATCTCTTGCTTGCACTAAAGCATTTAAAGCCAACAGCGATCGACCTTCTCTATTTAATATTCTTAATATAGTCTCTTGTAGTTCTTCAATTTGGGGTGGTGGGGTTTCCCATTGAGTATTCACCGTCCCATCTGTTGCTTCGATCCTCACTTGAATCTGTTGTGGTTTGGCAGCAATCATAACTATTTGGTCTTTGGAGATGATTTCTTCTAAATCTTCACCATTTCCCGCAGCATTTAGTTGTTGCAATTGACGATAAATAGCTTGTCTATCTTTGTCTGGATAAAGATCGATTTTATTAAAAACTAAAATTAATGGTTTTTGACTTTTGCGTAAAGTAGACAAGGCTTCGTATTCAGTCTTCGTAATATCTCCTGCAACGACAAACAAAATTAGGTCGGATTCTCTGGCTACTTCTCGTGCCATGTTAGCCCGCTCTTCTCCTTCAATCTCATCTAAGCCAGGAGTATCGATCAACTCTACCTGCACTTTACCACTAGGAGGAGTCCAGCGTAGAGATTTCGGCCATTGAGTGATGCCATGTAAAGGACCTGTTTCTAATATTGGTTGCCCTAGTAAAGCGTTAATAACTGATGATTTCCCGCAACTAACCAACCCAAAAGTGGAAATTTTAATTACTGTCTGGTCTAATTTATCCAAAGCACCTTTTAAAGCTTGTAAATCTTTTCTTACTGCTGCTTGTAAAGTAGGATTGGGCGGATAATTCCAATGACGGCGACTCCTAGCATACCAGGAAATTGCTTGTTGTAGACTAGCACGAGCTTGATTAAAATGAGTTTCTTGTTGTGATGAATTCTTAGTCACTATTATTGATTACTTATTACTTATTACTTATTCCCCAAAGCCCCTTTAGGATAAACAATCCGTTTGTGATTGAATTGTTGCCATACTTGGACAAAAACATTGGCAATAATGGGTAGCTCATCATAGGATAAACCACTGTCTACTAATTGTTGGTCATGCCAACGAGCCTTAAAGATTTTTTTGATCATATCTAAAGCTTTATCTGGGGTGACATCTTTAAGTGAACGTAAAGCTGCTTCGCTGCCATCGGCTAACATCAGAATCCCAGCTTCTCTCGACTGGGGTACTGGCCCGGCATAGCGAAAATCAGATTCAAACACTTTAATTTTCGGATCTTTGGCGGTTTTTTGTTTAGCTTGATGATAAAAATAGGCGATTAATAATGTTCCTTGATGTTCGGGGATAAAATCACGAATTGCTTTGGGTAAACCAGACTTACGTGCCATCACCAATCCTTCAGTGACGTGTTTGCGGATAATTTCTGCACTTTTCCAAGGATCGTCAATTTCATCGTGTTTATTCGGCCCTCCCATTTGATTTTCGATAAATCCCAAAGGATCGTGCATCTTACCGATATCATGATATAAAGTTCCTGCTCTGATCAATTCCACATTACAGTTTAATTCTCTGGCTGCTGCTTCTGCTAGAGAGGCAACAAACATAGTATGCTGAAATGTTCCTGGTGCTTCTGTGGCAAGTCGTTTGAGTAAAGGTAGATTAGGGTTAGATAATTCTGCCAAACGGATCGGTGTTACTACATCAAAAAGTCTTTCTAAATAGGGAGAAAGGCCTAAAGCTACAATACTCCAAGCTACCCCAGATAAGCTATATATTAGTGCTTCTGGCAGAACTGCCGACCAAATACTGACTGCACTGGAACTGATAATAAGATGGATGATGAAATATACACCTCCTTGGGTTAAGCCGACTAAAACACCCAAGCGCGCCATAGCTTCACGGGAACGCAATTTATTAGCGATCGCAGCAGCAACTACACTGCCTGCATAGCCAGCGAGTAAATATTCCCAACTAATGGCTTGACTACTAAAAATGGTTAATCCTGCCAGGAGGGTAACTAATGTCACTGCCAGGGAAGAACTATAAAAACTACTTACCAGTAAACCAACAGCAGCTAAATTAGTATAGGGAATATTTAAAATTGCTAGTACTGGAGTACTAATACCTAGTAAGCAAATCAGCATATAATCCCGACGACGAACAGAAGTATGTACTTTGATTTGGATTAGCCAAAATATAGCGATCGATGCTGTAGCTAAAAAGGCAGATAATTTAATCCCCATCCAGTTAATGCTACGGCGACTTAAACCAAAGCCGTCTAACAAGACAAAATCTGCTTGGGCGATTGTTTCTCCTTCCTTGACGATAATTTCTCCTTGTTTAATTTCTACAATTACGGGTTCGATCGCCAAAGCTGCTTTTTCTGCCATTGTTTTGGTTGCTTCTCGATCTTTTTCTAAATTAGGCTGTAAAACTTCTAAGAGAATATCTTTAGAAATTTTTGCCGTTTCTGCTGGAATTTCGGGACTTAGTTGAATTTTTACTGCTTCTTCTAGAAGAGCGGGAGGTGTTCCTGGAGAAATTCCCTGAACTAGGATTCTCTCTTGAGCTTGATAAATAGCTGTTTTTGTTTTTTCCCAAGTATCAGTCTGAAGGTCTAGTAAAGTGCTAATTTGAGGCGCGTTAATCGCTTCTATTGGTGCTTGTTGTAGTTTTTTCCAAGCTTGGGAATAGCGATAGCGGACTAGAGCAATACGAGCTAATAGAGCATTATAATCAGATGCTGAAACCTTTTGACGATAAGCTTGTAACTCATTAATTGTCTGCTGTAGTCGCACATCTATTATGTTGTTTGCGGGTTTAGTTGACTCAGGTAAATTTTGAGAATGCCGTCGCTCGACTGTTTCTAAGATCGTTTTCAGTTCTGACTCCGAACTAGAACGGATGTATTTTTGAATTTCTTGAGAAAGGATTTGACCGTCAACAAAGGGGAAAGGAGCTACAAACTTTCTTAGTCGATCGATTTGCTCGAGATATTTAGATACTTGTAATTTAATTTGTGCTGTAGTCTCGCGATTTTGTTTGAGGAGCGGGATAACTCCCGTCTGTACTTGTTTGCGCCGATCTTGAGTGGTTTTTTCATCTTCAAATCGTCCGTCGCGAGGAGCTTGAATGGTGACGGGAGATATTGTCCCTACATCTAACTGGGGTTGATTGTAGAAACGATAACCAATTACACTAGTTAAAGCAACAATAGCGATCGCCAAGATTAATAGAGAATTTTGTTGACGACGCTTTTTGTGGCGATGAGACACAATTTTGGTTTTGGTTTCCGAAACTTGTTTGGCAGATTTCCCTAATAGAGGATTGTTAATTTTTCTCAAGAATCCCTCTCTACGTTGGTAGTTTTGCCACCAGGCTTCAACTTTTTGAGTTAATGAAAACAAACTTTTCATAAGCTATAACAATTTGTGAAGCATCATGGTTGCCCCGACGGAAACAAATAATATACCTGGAAAAAGGAGATAAACTCGATTAAAAATCTTGTTATTCAAGTCTAGACGTAAAAATTATCCATTACCAACATTATGACTATTCTTGTTGAGAAATAACTCTTAAAGATGAACGAGTTTGAATTATGCCAGGAGCAGCGATAACTTTTTGCTTAGTTTTAGCTGCTGTTAATCTTCCTCTTTGATATCCTCCAGACCAGTTATTTAACAAAATTGTTCCTTCTTGCTTGATTTTTTGATATTCAGCATTTTGGGCTAATAGTTTACGCCAAGTTATAGGTATACCACTAACTGTATTATATCCCCCCGCTAAAGCTCCAGTAAGCCTAATTACCATCCTCGATCGAGCGCGATCGCCAGCAGCACGACTCAGAGCTAGATAAAAATTTTCTGGCGTAGAACTAAAACAATAAAGAGACAAAGGAAGAGAATATTCTTGAGTTTTACTGGATAATTGCTCCTTAACTTGCTCTAAACTCCGACCTTCAGATAACCATGATGTCATCGATTTTAATAGTTGCCACAAAGGAGTTTCTTCTACTCTCACACCCCGTAAAAATTGCTCAATGATATTATTCGTATCCAACTTTTCTTTTAATATTAAAACAAAGATGTCACTCCATAATAATACATCTGCTAAAATGTCGGCTGACCACTGCCAATACCGAGCCAATCTCTCTATTTCTTGTCGTAATAATAGCTTATTATCATGATAAAAAAGAACGATCGGCACTGTCAGATAAGCCCATTCTGCACTATTATCTAGCTTAAATTGTTCTGGTCGAGCGGATTCATTTATTGCCCTACAAACTTGTGTGAGTCGATTAGCCCAGGGGGATGGATGATAATTAAAAATGTCACACCAATCATCTTGCCGATTTGTTAAAGATCCTGATTGCTCTATAGTTAAGGCATCCCCAATTATGCTACCGAGTAATGTCCCCTGAAACCGACTTAAAAGAGAATAGCGCATTATCTTTCTTATATAAATATTGGTAATGATTTTCTGTAGTAAAACTTATTCTAACTATCAGAAATGACATCATTATCGTGATTGATGCGTCCAAACTTTAGTCAAAAAGGCAAAAGCCGTGAGTACAATTACTTATTTTCTAATGCACTACACGACTTTTCTTATTTTTGGCAACAGAATCTTATTGAAAGATAGATGGTTTGCGGTCTTCAGAAGGTTGAGATTGGTTAGAAGAGGGGACAGCTTGGCGTTTTCTACTTTTACTCTTACCTAATAGTTCTCCCGTTCCTCCGTCAGCGCGATCGAGAAAGGGACGTAAGTCGATACTTTCAGGAGATTTTGAGCTAGAGTTATTACCTTCTAACTCACCAATAATACTACCTACCTGCTCGAAAAGATCGCCCCCAGTTTCGCCGTAAGTATATACCCCTTGAGTTTGCTGCCCGTCATCGGCAATCAATAAATTATCAAAAACTAAATCGCGAGTTAATTGAGGGTCTTGTCCTGGGGGTACAGTCAAAACAATTTTACAATCTGTGGGGTCAACTTGAGTAGTCACACAAATGGTGTTGTAGCCATTTTCTACTCCTGTAGACATTTCTAATAAGCCTTCTCCACGATAAGATTCTAATCGGCGAGTAATTTCATTACAACGATTTTGGGGAGTCCAACCACCTCCCATTCTTCCAGGAGTCGCCCAAGGAAAAGAACGATTTGGTCTACTTTCTGGACTATACATTACTGTATATTCGCCGTTAACTACTTCACAGGTAAATCTAGCGTCTGTATTGCGTCTTGTAGAAGTATTAGAACTATTAGGATTATCATCAATAATTACTTCTGGAGGTTCATATTGAGCGATGGATTGAGCTACTTTAGAAAAGCTAAAATCGTTTTGGTTATTATTAGTAAAAGTTAGGGCGTTAGCACTATTTCCGCTCAAAGCTGCCACTATACCAAGAGGTAATGTAATTGTTTTAAAAATAATTGTTAGAGAGTTTTTAGAAAGTAGAGACATAATTTTTTTACCTAGAATTTTACAATTTGTGCATTTAAAAGGAGAAAGGATTAATAGTTTTGATAAGTTTTTCTCATAGTTACACCACTTAATCCAAAAAAAATATCCCTCATAATGCTAGTTTAATTTACCTAGTGTTTATGACGGGAGTTAAAGATAAATGTTTCTTTGTTTAATTTATTTACTGACGTTTTTCTAAATATTGACCGATCATTATTTCTTGTCCAGCACGAGAAATAATTGTTTGTCTGGTACGATAGTTTTCCCCAACTAATTTAATTTCTTCTAGAAAAACGGAGTTATTAGACTCGGTTTTGAGACATAAAGTTTGAGGATTAGTAAAGGTAAAAGTAGCGACTACGGGGGATGAAGTAGCAAAACCGCGATCGCGATATAATTTATTTCCTGCAATGCCAAATACAGTCGAGCCAGTCGATGGTTTACGAATTGTTCCTGTATAATTACTCGTCCAGCTTATTTTTGTGCCACCTACTAGAGCATCTTTGCTGTCTAACTGGTGTAGTCGAGCGAGTTCGATTAATTCTGGTGCGTCTTGAGTTAAATACTCGACTTCTATAATACTCTCGACTTCTTGAGGTTCTACATCTTTATTTAGGGTATAGTAGCGTCTTTGGGAATGCCATTTGCCCTCAGACTGACGAAAAAACTCTATTGCCAAAGATTCTAAAGTAACTGTTGTCATTCCCAATGATGTCATAGATACTAAAACTCCTTTAATGGTTTAATACATATTTTGGTTTTCGTGTAAATGGTACACGGATTTTTGTTACTTTTGTTAATATAGCACTATTATCTAAGTAAAATGTTCTACCCTAAGTTGTATCAGGACTAAATTTAGCTCATTCTTATAGTTATTAATGCTTAGAGCAAACTTTCTAATACTGCTCCAACAACTCGATGGTCTGGATCTTTCTTCATAGTTTCTAAAGCTTTTTTTGCTTTCTCAGACTCAAATTTCCCTAAAGATTTGGTAACTTGAAAACGGGTACGCCACCAATCATCATTCATTAAAGCAATTAGTTTTTCTATGGCTAAGTCTTGTTTAGAAGTACCAGCGAAGATACCCAAACAATTAATCGACGATTCTTTAACGCTTTGGTCTTCTTGTTGAATACCGATAAGACAGACTTCAAATAATTCTTCTAAGCATCGGAGTTCCGCTAAAGCAGCTAAGATACTACGACGAACAAGCCAATGATCGTCACGCTCGAACATTGAAGCTAAATGAGGAGCAGCCACCGCACCAAAAAAGGAAAGAGAATTAGCAGCTTCGGCTCGAACATTAGGATCGCGATCGAACTTCATCATTTCTAGAAGGGTAGCAAAAGAGTCAGCATTTTGTTTTTTGCCCAATCCCATAGCGACGAAAGAACGAACCAAAAACTCTCGATCGTCTTTATTGTCGATTAATAAAGGTACTGCCACGTCAGCATCATAACTTCTTAATTGGGTAATGGCTTTCATCCGCTCTTGAGAATCAGAGCTTTTTAAATAAGTTTTTATTTGAGGTAAATCCATAGATAGGTAATTTTAAAATGGGTTTTGGTTGGCAAAATCTTGTTACAGTAAGGTTTTTACAGTAAAGTAACTCCAACTTTACTTTAGTTCACATTACCTGTCGATCGTTAACTTATTGGGGAATAATCTATACAAAGTTAGAAATAATTACCAAATAATTAAATAATTAATAACCGAAAACTGAATTATGCTTACTGAAAAAGTCAAAGAATTAATAGTTAAAGCTCGCATTGTTAGTTTTGCTAGCTGGCAACAGCAATACAGTTCGGAAGTAATTGCTATTTTTCAGCAAGCAGACGACGAAGGACGTTATTTAACCGATGAAGATATCGATCGAATTAATAAACTTGCGCCACAACTGACTAATGCTACTAACCAAGCCAAACAATTACGAGATCGAGCGGAAGAGATTGTATCCCAAGCTAGAAGCGATCTTTTAGCTGCTTATCCCAATATTACAGAACCAGGAGGCGATTTATACCCCCCCACAAGAGCAGAAGCCTGTTGGCGAGATTTTTGGCATTTTCTGCGCTGTATTACTTATGGTATTGCAGGTCGATCGACTGAATATATTAGTGAGGTAGGGTTAGGCTATACCGAACAACTCTATCGAGAGCTAAAAGTTCCTCTACCTGCCATGGTTTTAGGCTTAGAAAAATTAAAATTCTATAGTTTACAACAGTTCGAGCCGAAACAAAGAGAGGAGCTATCAGCTTATTTCGCTCGATTAATCGAAGCAATGAAGAATTTTTCTAGTTAAATAACCATAGCAACTGTAAATACATTGGAACTAAAAGAAAGTAGCGATGATTACAAATATCTATTGATATTGACTTTTAGTCGCAATAGCCACACCAGATAATAAGATCGCTCCTCCTACTAATACTGCCAAAGATGGCACTTCCCTAAAGAAAATTGCTCCTAAAAAACTAGCAACCACTGGCTCAAATAAAATACTGAGGGTAACAAAAGTAGGAGATATCCAACGTAACGACCAATTAAAACTAGTATGACCGATTAATTGGGGAATAAGTGCCATTAACAAAATGTAAAGATAAACTCGATCGCTATAACCGAAATAACTTGTAGCAAAGAGGTGAGGAAAAGGCAAAAGAATTATAGCTGCGGTTGTATAGACGATCGCGATATAGTTAGTTACACTCAATCCTTGCTTTTGTGCCTGAGAACCCAAAAGAAGATAAAGACTAGCCATCCAAGCACCAATTAAAGCTAAAATATTCCCTAAAGTCGGATTACTATAACTGTTTTCTAGATTGGTATTTCCTAGAGCGATAATTATCCCGCCAACGAGAGCAATAATTATCCCCAAAATAGTTACTCTACTAAGTTTTTCTTTAAACCAAAATCTCGAAAGTAAAGCAACCCAGATAGGATTACTCGTTACTAAAGTGGTTGATGCTGCAATGGAAGTAAAACCTAAAGAACTAATCCAAGCAGCAAAATGAAAAGCCAAACAAATACCTGCTGCGATCGCATAATAATAGGTTTTGACAGTAACATCAGAGGTTTTAATTTTTCTCCAGGTTGGCAGTAAAATTAGTGCTGCCATACTCAAACGAGATGCAGCTAAAAAAATACTAAAACCAATACTCTGTTTTTCTGCTGCTGCCATCGCTAAACGAATAAAAATAGCGGAAGTAGAAACAGCGAACACACCAATAGTTAAAATTATGCCTACTTGCCAAGATTTTGGCTTCATTATCTTCGTTATTCGTTATTAGTTAGTTAATATTTTGATGAGTTGTGATGGTAAATAATCGCCTTCAATCGGATTTAGTGACTCTGCAAAAATATACTCTAGAAGATACTGCGGAACTATTTGCAGCTATTAAGGAATCGATCGAGCGCGTTTATCCTTGGTTGCCCTGGTGTCATCCTAATTATAGGCTCGCCGAAACTGAAGCATGGCTTAAAACAAGACCTCAGCTTTGGGATGAAGGAAAACAGTTTGGTTTTAGCATCCGCGATCGCTCCTGTACAATAGTTGGTGGTTGTGGATTGGGTATTATATCGCCAAATTGGTCTGCTAATCTTGGTTATTGGATTAGAACTGGATATACGAAAAAAGGATACGCTACTGCTGCAACTAGAATACTAGCTGAGTTTGGCATTAAAGAGTTGCAGTTAAAGCGCATCGAAATTGTAGCTTCGGTGAAAAATATTCCCAGTCAGCGAGTCGCTGAAAGAGCGGGGGCATTAAAAGAAGGAATAAGCAGAAATAGGTTAGAAATTCACAGTTTAGCCCATGATGCAGTAATTTATTCCTTTATTCCTCAAGATTTTTCATGTTAAATAGAGGATTTTTCGGGTTGAAAATCATAGGTAAGTAAATTAATACCTGTGTCTGACGGTGTTTTGCTAATATTTTCGCGCTCGCGACTATTATGTAGACTTCGCTCACGACTGGTTGTCTGAATATATTTAACTCTGGGTTTTCGCTCGGTTTGGTATCTAGCCAATGCTTCACTCTTGTTCGAGCAAGTTGCTAAAAAATAAGCCAAAACAAATGCATCCTCAAATCCCGTACTTAATCCTTGTCCTCTGGTGGGACTCATAGCATGAGCAGCATCACCAATAATTGCTATATTACTGCTAACAAGTCTGGGAAGAGGAGCGATATCAAGAAGAGGACGGCGAGTTACTTCCAGTGAAGGAGTTGATTCTAAAACACGACGGAAAATTGGAGCTAGTTTTCCTTCAGTTAGATCGAGTATCTGTTGTATTTCATTGGGACTTACCGATTCTTCTAAGTTAGATATCTCAGACATATCCACAAATAAACCCCAATGAACTAAGCCACCTTCTAGATCGGAGAGATTGCTATAAACTCCATTAAAACGCTTGAACAAAATAAAGTGCTTGCTTTCGCAAAACCCATCATTAGGAATCACACCGCGCCAGGTCATAGTTCCCAAATATTGCGGATTTATCTCTCCCACAAGGTATTTTCTGACTTTAGAAAATATCCCATCTGCCCCAATGAGAATATCTCCCGACCAAGATGTGCCATTTTTAAAATAAGCCGTAACTTTGCCATCTTGTTCTTCTAAAGAGGAAAAGCAATAATCAGTGTGAATGCGATCTCCAGAGACAAATTTCAGCAACGCATCACTAATATGTTTTCTATGAATATAAATTATGGGAAATCCATACTTAGGGACGTAATCAGCCAAAGAGACTGTTTTTATATCTCCCGTACCTACATCGTAATAATCAAAAAATTCCAGAATCACACCGCTTTTACAAAAGTCTTGGTATATTTCGGGACAACCTCTTTGAATAGCCCGAAGTCCATTAGGTAACAGCATTATTCCACATCCGTCAGCCCTAACTGATGGAGCTTGTTCAAATACATCGACACAAAACCCTTTGTTGTTCAAAAGAGCAGCTAGAAAAAGTCCTGCTGGACCAGCACCTACTATACCAATCTGTCCTAGTTGTTTTTGACTCATACCCAACTCACTCCTGTAATTATTTGTAGTCTAAACCACAGTTTTTTAAATTAATTCTTAATTTAAGACAACCTCACACCTAGAGTATTTACTAAAAACGTCCATTTATCGCTTATTTCTTCAATTATTTTGGTGGTTGGTTTCCCTGCACCATGTCCTGCTACGGTTTTCAGTGCACGAAAATTGTGATAGTCTAGGTGTAGTAAGGTTTTCATATTCACATGGTTAAAGATTTAAGCAGAGCAGTAGCTTACTTTAGGGTAAGTTCACTGACACAAGTACATGGCACAGATACAGAGCAGAATTATATTAATAGGTTCTTAAAGTACGGGTTCACCAAGGAACAGATAATAGGGGATATCGGTAAGTCAGGGGGGGATAACACAAGAGAAGGTTATCAGAGAGTATTAAACTTAGTAAGAGGTAAGCACATTGATAGTGTGTTTATTCCAGAAATTACTCGGTTCTCCAGAGATATAATCGATTTTGAAGAAGCAATGGGGTATTTTCAGATTACTGGTGTTGATTTGATTACTCTGGATGGACATAAATTCAGATTTGACACCCCGCAGAATAAGACCAATGTGAGGATGTTGATTTTGTTTGCTCAACAGACTAGAGAAGAAAATCAATATAGGGCAATTAGGGGACATCAAGAGCTAAGGGCAGCAGGTAAAGCAATAAGGTCTGGTTTTCCATATATAAAAGTAGATGGTAGATTGATTCCTAATAAGAACTTTTATAAGGATACGGGTAAGACTAGTTGGGAAATTGGAAGAGAGGTGATAGAAGTTTATTTAGATTGCCAGAATTTTCATGAGACTTTACTGAGGATGACTAACAAATATGGTGAAGAAAAAATAGGAAAAAGTTGGGAGGATTACCCCCGAAGTCATTCAGGTTTGAGAAAATGGATAAGCTCACAGATTCTAAAAGGTAATATTGAGTATTTTGGAGATAAAAATCATCGTAGTAAAAGTAAACAAGCACCTGATAACTCAATTATTGTCTATGGAACACATGAGCCTCTAATTACCTTAGAAGAGTCAAAAGAGGTAGAAAAGATAATTAGTATTGCCAGAGACTCTAGGAGTAAAACTAGTAAGGTGCTTAATCTTTGGACGGGTAAACTATTTTGTGAATGTGGAGCTTCTCTTAGGGTAAATCAAAGTATTAAATGGTTAAATGGTAAGAAGTACCAAAATAACTATCTGTACTGTACAGAAGCCAGTCCTAATAGTGACAAGATGAGACGGCAAAGGAAGTTAGGTCTATCTGTAGCTAAGTGTAAGCATCGAAAATCCTATGGACTTACTGTAGAGAAGTTAGACAAGATAGTAATTGATGGGTTATGTTCTAGAGCCTGGGAAATTGCCAACTTAACCTATCCTGAGAAAAGTTCAAACATTTTAACCCCTGAAATAAAAGAATTAAATGAGCAGATAGATAAGTTAAAAATGATAGTAGGGAAGGATAAAGAACTACTGGCAATCTTGAACAAGAGGATTTCCCATAGAGACTATTTGTTGAAGGAATTAGGTAGTAAAGATAGTAGTCATCTGAGAGAAAAATTAGCTGAGTACGGCAGGGATAAAGAATTTTGGAATAAGGCAACACCAGCACAAAAAAAAGTTTTGTACTCTGAATTCATAGATAAAATAGTTTGCTGCTCTGGAAAACCAACCATATTCTTTACGGTATAAAAGAAAAACTACCTCATTAGGATATTCAATCAAGGTAGTTTAACAAATTATTTTTTATTGTTTTGTTTAGTCAGTTCATATTTCCTAATAAGCTCTTCTAGAATTTGTCTTGTCGTCATAAAGTAATTAGCTCCAATAAATCAATCCAAGGTATTGACAACCTCGATTAAAAATATTTGGTTGATTTTTTGTGTTGAAGCCAACAACAACTTATCTCCAAAAATAATTTAGAAGTGTGATGAAAAACACATTAAAGTTGTGGTTCAAATCACTTACAATAGTATTTCCCTAAGTTATATTGGTGATATGAGTTGGAAATCAACACAACACCAACTAATTCACTTCACTCTCTAATTTAGGAATTCAAATGACAGAATTAAATAACCAAAACCAAGTAAATAATGGTGTTTCAGTAATTAATGATGCAGTTAACCAATTAGCAGACCAAGCAGCTTCAGAAGCTTACGAAATAACTGTAGAGACGGGTTTAGCAGCCATAGAGCAAGTTTATAGATATAGAGTCTCAGAGGCAGTACAAAAAGCTGTAAATGAGGTAATTAATTTAGCGGTAGAAGAAGGTAATTCCATAGTTGCTAAGTTTGAAGATACTGCTGTTAGTAATATTATTGGTTTGGAAAAACAGTTACAGATTCCTCAGATAGAAGCTAAAAAATTGTCTTTGAGAAAGTCTAGTCTCTTAGATAGATTGAATGCAGCAAGAGCTAATGAGAGTGAAATGAAGCTTATTGAGAATGCTTCTGACTCAGATGTTGAAAGTTGGATTTCAGGAGAATGAATTCGACTCTAAGCTTTACTGAGCTTTGCTGAAGGAGAAACGTAGTTAGCATTAGTAAAAATAATTGGTAAGATAGTTTGTTCACTTTATAATACAAAATGTCTTACTATGTAATTAGGATTAGATTAAGATGAACACTTCAGAAATTAGAGAGATATTAGCACTACCACAACAACATAGAGCTACCACCACTAGATTATTAGATTTATACCTATACATTAAGGATATATGGTCTAGTAGTGCTTTTTATGAGCTTAGAGATAAACACGACCTTAACTTGAGAACTACTCAAGGGAAATTAGCATTAGCCAGATTAGCTGGTGAAATAGAGTTAAGGTATTGTGACACATCACCAGGGGCTGGGGAGGATAAGAGAAGTAATGAGAATTTAGCCAGCACACTGGCACAGAATATTGATACTACAAATACTACTCTTACTAAACAGACACAGACTACACAGAATACACAAACCAATAAGATACTGGTGAAAGTCATTGGTTTGCTATTACCAGGTAAGGAGTTGAATGGTAGGCAATTAACACCAGCGTTCCGTGTCTTTGGTATGGCTACCACTAAGGATATGCTACGGCATAATTACAAGCTTCTCAGAAAAATAGAGCATCCAGATGTTAGTAAGTATGAGCCAGAGATTGCTTCAGCTAGATATGCTTTTATTACTAAGCTGTATAGAGTTATTTATAGTAATTGGGATGAGAAATATAACCCTACATTACCTTTGAGTCCCTCGGTTCTGAGTAAAGCGATGGATGTAAAGCTACCTTTTAGTGCCAGCAGCTTCTATATAGAAAATTAATATTAATTCCTACTTAGTATCTACGTGTTTCTAAGTAGGTACTTCTCTTGGTGGTAGTTAAATTTTTATCGGTAAATAGGGGGGGTATACCTCGTACACCAGCACCTAAATTATTCCGACCTGCAAGTTTCCCTTAAAAATGCAAAATTGATAATCTCAGAATCTCAAATAGGTGTCCCCTTAAACGCCCAGAATTAGTTTAAAGGTATACACAGCAAGGGTTTGGAGGAATGAGCTATTTTGATGTGCTAATTAGAACAGAAAAATCAATAAGGCAATTGGCTAAAGAAATGGGTATTGCTTATGAAACTCTCAGAGATAGGTTGAACAGAAATACACCCTCTGAGAAACAAAGAAATGGTGTACCGATAGAAACAATAGAACAAGCCAATCAACTAATAAAGAGTGGTAAATCCATTAGGGCAACGGCAAAGCTAGTGGGAGTATCCAAGAGTCATTTGCATAGATTAGTCAAAAAATATAGGAGTATGTTTAATGAAGAAGACAATTAAAGAAAAATTATTGAATCAGTCCTTTCTAGCGGAGGTTTTCGAGTTAAGAAGTAAGGCAACAGACCCTTATGAGATGGCTAAAAAGTTTAAGATTACTATTGCTGATTTGAGAGATGTGCTGATAAGTCCAGAGTACAAACAATTTTCAAAAGATTGGTTTGATACTATCAGAGATTCTTCAAAGATTGCCAGAGGTAAAGTAATCAAACTAGTTAACCAATATGAGACTCATGCTCTAAGAGTATTATTTGAGTTAGCTGAGAGTGCTGAGAAGAATCATGAACGTATCTCAGCAGCAAAAGCAGCCTTAGCACATTGTCAAGCTGTTGTTAGTGCTGAAGCTACCAGAGAGTATCAAGAGGCTATTACCAGGTTAGAGTCCTTAGTTAAAGAAGGTGAGAGCAATGGTTAGTTATTCCCAACAAACCCGACTAGTTAAACTACTCCGAGAAAAAGAGGTAATGTTAAATAAGACCTCTGATGGTTTAAAAAAATTGCCAGATACTTTTATAGGATTTTGTGAGCTAGTTTACATAAAAGCTGGTAGCTCTAAAGTTAAATTCTCAGAGGTTATATTTGATTACCAGATAGAGCTAACAGAGTACTTACTCCAGGATGGACTTAGAGGATGTGTAATTAATAAGGGTAGACAATTAGCCATTACCACATTAACCAGTATCCTATTGGCTTATTTAGCTTGTACAAAGAATGGTTTTGTAGGGGCATGGATTAGCTTATCTCAAAGGGATGCTAGTAAAGTAGCTCAGGATATTAGAGACATTCTCACAGATATCGAGAATGCTGGTTACATTAGATTAGAAAGCCAATCCCTACTCAATATCAGAGTGCAGAATGGTGGTCAGTTAATCTTTAGACCTTCTTCTGTTGATGCTTTACGTGGTTATTCAGTTGATGTATTAGTAGGAGATGAGATAGCATTTAATCCTGAGACGGGATGGGGTAGTTGTTATCTACATTGGAGAGCTAACCCTCGGTGCTTAAAGATTGAGAATGAATCTTCACTAGGGTTCTTAGGTACTATGAAGCAACAATTAAGCTTGGATGATGAAACAATTCAAAGGGAATTTAATCTAAGTTTTACATCAAGCTCTGAGGTGTTCTTTAAAGCAGATGTCTTAAACACCATGCTAATTGAGGAATTACCAGATGATATTGATTCTGGACTTAAGTTTTATGGTTTAGATTGTTCAGGGTTGACAGGTAATGATTTTTTAGTATTGACAATAGTTAGCCAGTGCTATGACCACAATACCCAGGAAAGCTACTATATCCTACATGATTTACTTAGGATGAATAAAGGTACTCTAGAGCTTGCCATCTTCAAAATTGGTGAAGTCATAGGGGAACATTCTGAACCTTTCTACATAGGAGTTGAGAAGAATTCAATGGGTGGTATCTATCTTGACGAGATAGTTAGAGGTCAGTTAGTACCAGAAGTAGAAGGAATTAATACAACTCGTTCTAACAAGGTTGAGTTGTTATCTCGTATTAGATTCTTAGCTGAGACGGGTAAATTGAAGGTTTGGTCAGGGATGAAGAGTTTTAAGCAATTTACCAAGGAGTTTCTCAACTTTAAGATTGACGGTAGTTCTAATGTAAATGACGACATACCTATGTCGCTTTCAATGCTATGCCAGGGTATTTCTAAATATGGACTATAACTGATAGCTGATGATTACATTGTTATTGCAGGTATTTATAAATATTTGCACCAGACAACCATTCCACTAAGAAAACAAACTAAAATTAGTTACTACTTCTTATAATTTTTAGAGCCAGGGATACACCGTGTAGTACTTTTCTTCTTCTGTGACTTCTTCGAGGAGCTACCACTGGATTTTTTAGTGATAAGCTTAGACGCATTTACATTGCATTATCAAAGCCGTGAAAGCCTTCTGGAGAAAGATGCAGCTAGGAAACTTTAGTGCGCCTAAGCTTAATTTCTCTAGGTCCTAGATGGTCTTTTACCTTAATCTTCTTGATTTTACTTTTCTTCTGGGACTTCTTCTGTGAATGTGGCATAATACCCAACTCCAATATTTGTGTGTTTCATATTAGAAGTTGGGTGTTTGGTGATTACGTTAGTGGGATTCAACCCTGTAATTCCCCAGTATTCTTTTGTTAAAGAATCTTCCCAAACTAGGTGAGTTTACCATCGTGAAGAAAGTAGAAACACAAACATCCTGGTAGTAGTAATTTAGTCCACTTCCAAAGTAGATGAACAGAGTACCGTATTCTTTAGATACAACACAACCATCCTCATCAGTCTCAAAATAGAATCCAAGACTAGCAATGGCAGAAGAATTGGTGGTATTGACAAAATAACAATCGTAGTGAGAACTTACTCTAAGCATAATTTTTCTTTTTCTTTTTCTTTTTAGTGTGAATGAAGTGAATAATGTAGTAGTTCATATTTCAATTATACCTTAGTTACTTCTAAGGTGCAATAGGTATTTATACTTAGTTGGGATAGATTTGAGTTAAATATTGAGCTACTAACAATTCAGATTCAACATTAGGAATTCCCAGAAAGTCAAAGAGGAAGCTATAGAGTAGTTTAGAAGCTCTAGAGCGTTCTGGCAGTATATTAAATACATTCTCATTAGTCCTAGAATAAGGACTCAAGCAATAGTTATTACAAAATGTAGAATAGGTATTGAAGTCTTGGCAAACGAAGTGAATTGCATTCAAGAAAGTAGTATTCATTTTTTGGTGAGGTGATGAAGTGAAGTGAATTAGTTGGTGTTGTGTTGCTTTCCAACTCATATATCTACTATATCTACACCACCCTAGAAAAGCTGTGATATCAAACAAGTTCTCTTTTGATTTCCATAACATAGATTATTATCTATGGATACTATAGATAATAATCTATGTTAATTCAGTAGGGTATATTGGTTTTTCCCAGAACACTTATAACTCCAAACACAAAAAATAATTAACCAATAACAAAGCACAGACACCAAAAAATCTCGGTATTTTACTTTGTATCGTACTATACCGAAATCTTCAATTTTGAGGGGGGGTGTGTGCGTTTTATTTTTAGTATTTCTGCTAATGCTAGTTAAGCAAGGGTTCTGGCATTTAGTATACTAGGATACAAATCTATAGTTAATGTATTTATTATAGAGATTTATCTATGGATGGATGGATGATAGTAACTCCATTAGAAATCACTACCATATTATGGCACAAGTTCAAAAATCAGTACCACGATGGCAATTTAGTTAATTGTTGTTCAATAGCTTGTTTATTTTTTAGCCTAGTGATAAACCAAGGAAGTATATGTGATAACCCTATTAAACCTTGGTACTGTAGTCCTTCGCTTTTTAGGTAGCTACTTATTTTGAGCTTTTCCTGAGGGGGTATCTTACATCTAGTTTGTGTTTCCAACATATTTGATAACGCGGAATTGCTACTAGAGGAATTCACATTTAGATTACCTAGTAGACCAGATAATTTTGCGTTACCTTCTACTGATGAATACCAGCTTGATTTTTCTGCCATAGAAACAATTTCTCCCTTAAATAGTTTGCCATCGAACAAATCCCGCATTCTAAGAGCCGTTTCCCGTGTACTAATCAGTAGGATGCCATTATGTTTGTTTTGTATAGCGTTAGCACTAGAACCACGTCTAAAATTAGAAATTAGAGTCTCTTCCAGTGAACTATTAACCACTTGTATTTTTGGTATTGTGACTCTGTAGTCTTTAATTTGTGAGTTACCATCAACTATTAGTTCAATAGGTAAATCAATAATGGTATTTCCCATTAGAGAATGCCTTACAAATAAATATCGTTGGTTGACGGTACTAGTCATTGTCTCTCGTAAGGAAACCATAATTATCGCTCCAAATTATTATGGGAATTTGCGTTAGTACTAACGTTAGTACTAGAGACCCATTGCCAGTGTTCACTTAGAATATCAAATTCATTATCTCTAACATAGAATTTACGTCTTGAGTAATCATAATGTAAAGTAAGTGGAATTCTAGTTAAATGTTCGATACTCCTAATCAATTTATTATGAGGATAAAAACCCTTAATTAAAGCAAAATACCATCTTCTAAAATCGTATCCTACTGGTTTAATATCTATAACTAATACCCTGGAGTATTCAGATTTAATACCAAATTCTTCTGGTGGTATTACAGCACTAATTACCATCTTTATTTTTCTTTTATTCAGAGCAAGTTCCTGTAGTTCTTCTTCAAAGGATGATAGACTCCTAATATCCACCATTGTCCTTGGTTTCTTATAAAATTTGGAGTGACTAGCATTAGCATTAGCCATTATTCACCCCCCTTATTTACACCATAAAGGAGTGTGCCATCTTCTAATTTTGTAATAATAATATCCAATATTTCTTCTTCTTCTGGAAAACCAAGGTCTCTAGATACCAAATCTCTTACATAAGAACTAAATGTTTTTCCATTATCAATAGCTTTCTCAATAGCCTTTCTCTTCAGCCACGGTTCAATGTATATTGTGACTTGTTTGGATTTCCGTCTTAGATTACTCATTATTAATGACCCTTATAATTTTATAGTCACTAATATTATTGAGCGTCCAAACTATTTTATTCACTTATTCACTAGGATTTAGTGCTACTAATATAGAACTTAGTTCTTGAGGTGTTAAATAATCGTTAATAATATAACCACCTGATGAGAAATACTTGATATTTAACTGATTGGGGTTAAATAGGTGTTTAGAAACTTCATTATTAGCTTTAGCAATAGTTGTTAATGTTGGTGTTGCAATAGTCATTTTATTATCTCCACTTCATTCATTGGGTAAATATTATTGGTCGTTAATACTATTATTATAATTCATTTATAATACTTTGATATAAGTGAAACCATTATCACTATTGAACCCCTGCATTTTATACAAGTTAAATTATTTATTGATAACGCTCAGGATTAATTATGTGCTGGTTATGTTTTACGTATTTTCTTTCTTTCTTTTACGTACAGATTTACCAATTTTGTTGACGTGTTTCATAAATATTTAACTCCTTAGCTATTCTTGTTAGTTAGGGAGTTTTGTTTTGTTGATTCATTCTCAATAGTCGATTTTTATTGAGAATGATAAGTTAGATTTGAGTATTCTAGTATTCTAGTAATCTAGTATCTGACTCTGATAATATTGATGTGACTTCATCTGAAATTGATGTACATGAAGTTTTGATGAATCTCCTAGTGCCAACGCTAGTGATTCTAGTGCTAGGAGATTCTCTTGTATTTCTGGTTTTTCAGGGTGTGACTCTGATGATGATGTCCCCTAGTTGGTTAAAAATGTCCCCTTAAATTGTACTAGGGGACATTTTGTAAAATCCCTAAAAGCATTGATATATATAGCTCTTATAGATTATAAAGTGTACTAATGTCCCCTATGTCCCCTATATAAATGTAAAAGTTTATATTATATAATACTTAGAGGAGTTAGAGGAGTTAGCACATCCTATATAAAGGAGTTTAATTTTTTTTTAGGGGACATAGGGGACATCAAAAGCTGAAAAGCTTACACCATAAGCCTTAGAGGGTGTCCCCTCCTAGTAAAATAGGGGACATTTAGAGGACTTCTAGGGTACTTTTAGGGGACATTAACAAAAAAGTGGGTTGTTAGCCCACTGAGTTAAAAAATTATTCTAAGTTGTAACTATCCAGGCGTTCTTGTGTACGTTGTTCTGGAGTTTTGAAATCAGGGTTAATATAAGCAGCTTTACTCCTTGAGCCATAGGGCATAGTTTTTTTACCAGAAGCTTTTAACCAACCTGACTTTTTAAGAATATCCCTGGCTTCGTAAATGGACTTTTTAGAGGGAATTGGAATGCTAATCGGGTCTAATCCTTCCAGAACTCTAGCTACCATATTGGCATCAACTAATTCATGCTGTGTTAGTTTCTCTAGCACATCAGAGGTTCTGGAATCAGAGAACATATAATCTCTGTTGCGTTCTCTACGTACCTTTGAACCTTCTTCATCTGAGTCATACCACCATTTCTCACCCTTGAAGTAAGCATCAATAGCCAAAGCCCAAGCTATTTCACGGTGTTCACGTAAATAATCAATATTTATTTCCTGGTTAATTTCAACTACGTTATATCGTCTGTTTTCGTGGTCAAGAAATAAGTCTTGTTCATTAGTAGTACCAATTACTATCCAATGTCGAGGGACATTAATGGAATTATTTGCGTATTTAGGGACATAGGAATCAATACTTGAGGTAAAGAAAGACTTAGTTTCTGAAGCCAGTCTGGTACAGGTAATTCTATCTATTTCATCTATTTCATGAATAAAGCCACCTTGAAAATTCATGACAGCTTCTTTACCTTTCACCTCATTGTCCATCTTCTTAGTTTGGAATCCAAGTTCACGAAAACCAACTACTTCAGTTGCTGTAGACTTACGTACACCTTGTTCACCCTTAAGAATTAGAGTTTCATCTACTTTACAACCAGGTTCAAAAGTTCTGGCAACCGCAGAAATCATTGACTTTTTAATAGCATCAATGTACCACTTATCTGTTAAATGAAACCCTTTAGAAATATACTCCTCAAGAGAAATAACACTACGGGAAACTTCAGGAAAAATCTCATGGTATTTTATGTTAGAAACTTTCTTGCTACTATGTTGGTAGGCAGCAATAGCACTATCATAAATCTTCATGAGGGTACTTGTGTCTTTAGTAGAATCCTTAATATAATTTAACCCAGACTCCCCAAGAAACCCCAAATACAGGTAGGTAAAAAATTCTTGAGCAGGGTTATATCTATTTTTTAGAGCTTCATTGGTAACAACAGCTTTGAATTCTCTATTTTTAACGTTAAACTTATTTTGAAAATGCTCAATTTCCGCAATCGACACTTCCATAGGTTCACCATAGAACTCTATGTTGCCAGTGAAGACATTTTGTTTAATAGGCTTTACCAACTCTAAAGAGTTCTCATCTTTTAGACCAGTTCCTCCTTTTAGAAATACCAGAGTTAGTTTATTTTTATCACCACACCCTAATTCCCTCCAAGTTTCCTCATCAAAAGGTTTGGGGTCTGGGTTAAGGTACTTTTGCTGTCTGGTAGCACTACAGGAGTATTTATTCCTATCTATGGTGTAGCACTCTTTTAGTTTCTCTAGTTGTTCTGGTGTGACTGGTCTACGCTTAAGTCTCCAGGGTAAAAAGTTTTTATGTAAGCACCAACGACTATACTCAACACCACCATCCTCAAACTCTCCATTAAGTTGTAACTTCAGAAAATGCTCTACCAAATCTTCAACATAGTTAAAGCTACAAGAGTAAAACTTATCATTTACAACGTCACCACCCTGGTCATCTTTAGTAATATAGACATCATCTTTCCTATAGTGTACCGTTTTACCACCTACTAGGGCTGTAACAGTATCTTCTTCAGGGGCAAAAAACCTATGTTGTGTTACAGGACAATATCCAATTGGTACTTCTCCTAATCTGGGGGTATTATGTCTACTCTTGAGAAGAAGGAGTTCATTATCTAATCGTTCTGGGTCTAGAGGAGGCTCATCTAATCCATTTGTTGCAATCTCTATTGCTCTTTCCTTCCTATATGCACTTTCTTGTTTTTCATCAAGGTCATAATTTGCGTTACTTTTCTTTTTACCAGAGTTTTTACCAGACAAAGGTAGTTTTTCATAGTTAACCTCTAATAGTTCAGCAACTTCCTTTAAGGTGAAAGTACTATTAAATTGCTCATTTATATCCTTTGTTTCGTTTTTAATATCCAATTTTGAAGTAATTTCTTCATTACTAGCTACAGGAAAAGAATTACCATGACTGTCTATCAATTCTCTTTGGTTATTACAAGTGTACTTTAAAGTTAATTTAGGGTTTTCTTGACGCTCATCATCATTAATGTAAGTGGTACTTACATTTTGTGCTATAATTGAATTGTTGGAATTAGTTTTTAGTTCTGACATTGTTTTAAAAGTCCTTAAATTAATAATCTGTGAATCCTTGCTTTGCTTAGAAATCCATTCCAATTGGTTCTATGTGCAGCCAGGGTTTATTTTTTTATGGGGCGTAGCAGCAAAAGAGTTACCCAAGCTCTACTAGTATTTGACTTCCACCTACTTGAGAAGTGGTTGAGTTTAATGACATCCCAGGTCTCTATTTATTAGGTCAATAGTTAATATTCAATAATTAGTCATCATTAGCCATTTGTTCAGTGAGCCAATAACCGTAACCATCGTCAGGTGCTAATCCGAACTCTGAATTCCAGATATATCCTTCGTCCTCGTAGTGGTCATCTTCTACTGAGATGCCCTCATTCTTAGTCTTTGCTGTCTCAACTTCTGTATTACTGGGTAGCATAAGTAGTGTCTCCTTTTGGTTATGAAATAGTTTCTTGAATGTTGGACATATACTCGTCAAGTGCTGTTCTCATCAGAAGGCTGATGTTGCCATCAAATAACTCGTCAACAACTTTCTGAATAGACTCCAGGTCTGAATTTTTTAATCTAAATGCTATAGAGGTTGTAGCCCTGGTTTTCTTTGGTCTTTTTAGCTCTACTGCTAACATCTGTTTTCTCCTTTGGTTTGCTAAGTTTTGTTTGGGCGACGTATCAAGAAAAGTTGGTAATATCAAGAAAAGTTGATATGAGAAAAAAGAATCTCATACCAAATAGAACTTTTGTTTCTAACACATAGGGAGTTGGCTAATTAAAAAGACCCAGAGAAAATTTCTTCAATAGTGGTAGCCAAGTTTAGCTCTTAAGAAACGGTCTGCCACTTGAGCATAGAATTCACCAATACGTGGCTCTACATTAGGAGTATCATATCCATTATCCTTTAGCAATTTCAAAGCAATATCCTCTAAGGTAGAACTCAAAGAATCATCTGTACTATCATTGACAATAAAATATTCTCTGGTTAATATGGATGTAAGTTTCAGGAATACACCAGATTTATCATGTCGCCACAAATAAAGTTAGAGCTACTAATAGTAGTATGTAGAATTTATTTAGCTGGAATTACTGAAGAAGTAATACCTGAGAATACTTTTGATATTTTCACATTACCTGATATAGATGCCAAAGAACGTACTAGATTACATCTTGAAACACGCTACAGGATAGTGAAGGAAGAATTGGTATAGCTAGGAAACACGTCAAGTGATGACGTACTAGGAAGAAACTAAAGACTTCTGGATTCTATGCTTATAGGGAATTAGGAGTGTGCAACCATAAAAGCCAACTTGTCGGATGATTCTTCAATTATTTTGTTTGTTGAGTGATTACTATGTCCTGCTTTAGTTTCTATCCTAATTAAAACTGGCTTGTATCCTGCATGGGCTTCCTGTAGGGCAGCAGCAAACTTAAAACTATGGGCAGGCACAACGCGATCGTCACGCTCGGCAGTAGTGATTAAAGTGGCTGGATATTTTTCCCCTTTAATGAGATTATGTAAGGGAGAATAGGATAATAGTGTTAAAAATTCTTCTTCGTTATCGGGACTACCATATTCCGAACACCATGCCCAACCAATAGTAAACTTATGAAAGCGCAACATATCCATTACGCCTACTGCGGGTAAAGCTGCTGCAAATAAGTCTGGACGTTGAGTCATACAAGCACCAACTAATAATCCTCCGTTACTTCCTCCCGCGATCGCGAGTTTATCTTTAGAAGTATATTTATTTTCTATTAACCATTCAGCAGCAGCAATAAAATCATCAAAGACATTTTGTTTATTGGCTTTCATCCCTGCTTTGTGCCATTCTTCTCCATATTCTCCACCACCACGAAGATTAGGCACAGCATATATTCCGCCCATTTCCATCCAAACTAAATTACCGATCGAAAAACTAGGGGTGAGAGAAAAATTAAAACCACCATAAGCATACAGAGAGGTAGGATTGTTACCATCTAGCTTTAATCCTTTTTTATGAGTAATAAACATGGGTATTTTTGTCCCATCTTTACTAGAGTAAAAGACTTGCTGAGTTTGATAATCTTCGGGATTAAAATCAACAGTTGGTTGACGAAAAAGAGTAGTTTCTCCTGTTGTCATATCGTAACGATAGATAGTAGGAGGAGTAGTAAAATTAGTAAAGCTATAAAAGGTTTCTGTCTCGTATCTTTTACCATTAAATCCACCAGCAGAGCCTATTTCTGGTAAGGTTATTTCACGGACAAAAGTACCATCGAGATTAAATATTTTAATTTGCGATCGAGCATCTTTAAGATAATCAGTAACAAATTGATTATTAAGTACACCTATTCCTTCTAAAGTATTTTCTGATTCGGGTATGATTTCTTGCCAATTTTCTTGACTGGGATTATTAAGATCGATCGCAATTACTCTTCTTTTTGGTGCATCCAGATCGGTCTGAAACCAAAAGATTGAGCCATCATTATCGATAAAACTGTAGTCTGCTTCAAATTCGCTAATCAATTCGACAACTTTTGCTTCAGGCTCTTGTAAATCTTGATAAAAAACTAAATTTTTCGGGTCTGTTCCCCGCCATACACTAATAATTAAATAGCGTCCATCTTCGGTTACCTTACCACTAAATCCCCATTCTTTCTGGTCAGGGCGATGATAAATTAAAGTATCTTCTGATTGGGAAGTTCCCAAACGATGGTAATACAGTTTTTGATAGTAATTAATATCTTCTAGTTTGGTTTTTTCATTGGGTTCATCGTAGCGACTGTAAAAGAAGCCTCGATTATCTTTTGTCCAAGATCCACCTGAAAATTTAATCCATTTAATAAGATCTTCTCTGTCTTTTCCCGTTTCTACTTCTCTAACTCTATATTCAATCCAATCCGAACCACCAAAAGATAAACCATAAGCCATTAACTTACCATCGTCACTAATAGATAAACCAGATAAAGCAATTGTGCCATCTTCTGATAATTTATTAGGGTCTAACAAGATGGTTGGTTCATCATCTAAAGATTTTAAAGTATAAAGAACACTTTGATTTTGCAAACCATCATTTTTAAAATAGAAATATCGATCGCCCCGCTTAAAAGGAATACCAAACTTTTCATAATTCCACAGTTCGGTAATTCTCTGTTTAATTTTTTCTCTAGCAGGAATTTGTTCTAAATAACCAAAAGTAACCTCATTTTGTGCTGCCACCCAAGCTTTAGTTTCATCCGAATCGGGATTTTCTAGCCAGCGATAGGGGTCTTTTACTTCGATACCATGATAGCGATCGATTTGGTTATCTTGATGAGTGTGGGGATAAGTTAGAGGTTGAGAAGACATAGTTACCAAAATATTGAGCAATATAATTTTCTAGTTTAATAAGATTGTTCAGTTTGTGAAAGTATAGAAAAAATTATTTTATTCATCGAACAAAAAATTATGAAAGAGAATACAGATTTATCTGAAATTACTTTTACTGCAAATGGAGAAATCGATATTATTCAACTCAACGCCTTATATCGAATAATCGGATGGGATTTGCATAACCGTCGAACTGAAACTGAGACAGAGGAAATGATTAAAGTAAGCCATTACTATATATCAGCTTGTACTAAAAATAAGCAACTAGTAGGATTTGCTAGGGTATGTGGCGATCCTTATATTGCTCAAGTTTTAGATGTTATTACTCATCTATTATTTGAGCAATTCTCAAAGACGAAATTGAGGATTTAAACAAACTTAAGAGCGTTTATTCTTGAACTAGTTTAATTTCTTTCACTTCGATTTCTACTACTTCTGGAGTTGGGTCGTGGTCGTCTTCTTCATCTATTGACTCTAAGCTAACTACTCCATAAATTTCTATAGTCTCGTCTGAAGAGTATTGGAAGTTTTTTTGGTCTATCTCTAAAGTAATTTTATCTTGACCATCGGTAAAAATAAAATCATCTTCTCCTAGTTGTTGGTCAATGATTTTACCGCGAATTCTGACTTCCATATCGTCTTTAGGTTCGGCTAAAATTTGAGAAATACTAGTAACTTCAGTTTGTGCCAGTATTGATGAAGAAATAAATATCAGATTACTAGCAGTTATTAGACAGGTAATAGAGGTTTTCAAGAATACTTTCATTAGTTTTGGACTTTAAATAGAATTAACTAATGATAATTATCCTGGAGCATTTCATTTCAGAAGAAAACCTAAAATCGAGCCTACTAATAATAAAGTTTTTATTTATTGTTGCTATCTATAAATAGTAGAGGTAGGGTAACGGTTACAGTCGTTCCTACATCAACTTGACTATCGAGTTTAATAGAACCCTGATGAGCTTCTACACAGCTTTTGACGATCGCGAGTCCTAAACCCGTACCAGGAATTCTACCGACGTTGCTGGCACGATGAAAAGGTTCAAACAAACATTGACGATCTTTGAGAGGAATACCAATTCCCCAATCTTGGAGCCGAAAAATCATTACTTGCTCTTGAGGGATTAAATCAAATTGTACTCGATCGCCTTCTGAAGAATATTTAATTGCATTGGCTAATAAATTGCCTAAAATATGTCGCAACAAACTTTTATCCCAAGCAGTCTGGGGAATTTTTCCTAGAGCATTAAACACAATTTGAATTTGTCTTTTGTCAGCGTTAAACTGTAACTGTTCTACTAGCTCTAAACAAAATAATTCTAAATCTAGTGCAGTAAGATTACACTGAAAGGTATCAGCATCGGTTTTTCCTACCAAAAGAACTTCATCTAAAAGCTGTACCATATTTTTACTCGCACCACGGAGCATCTGAAATAAATAAACTTTTTTATCTTCACTGAGGCGATCGCTTTTATTTTGTAACAATTCTGTACAAGAAAGCACCGTTGTTAGAGGACTACGAAAATCATGGGAAAACATCGATACTAATTCAGACTGAAAGTGATTGATTTCTTTCGCCTTCATTAATTCGGCAGTTTTTTCCCGAATTTGTTTCATCAAATTTTCGTTAGTTTCTCGCAGTATATCTGAAGCTTTTTGACGTTCGATGGCATATTGAATCGATCTCACTAAAACATCAATATTAATAGTGCGCTTGACTAAAAAATCCTGCGCTCCTTGCCTAACTGCTTCCACTGCTAGTTGATTATCATTAGTATTGGTTAGGACAACTATGGGCAAATGAGGAAAATTTTGAACTAACAATGCTACCGATGCTAGTCCTTGACTATCGGGCAAAGTTAAGTCCAGCAAAACTAGATTAAACTGCTTTTGCCTAAGTCGATTTACACCCCATTGCAGTCTTTTTTCATGAGTTAAGCAAAACTGATTTGGATTAAAGTTTTTCAGAATTTCTTGGATCAACCTAGCCTCAACCACATCATCTTCAATCAACAAAATCTCGATCGGTTTTTGTTGAGGATTAGGCTGCAACGAAGATACTCCGATAGAGCTTTCAGACATATTAATTGTTTTGTACAGAATAGACAGGGTTAATTGGTTAGTAGTAGGGGTGCAAGGCTTGCGCCCTAGTAGTTAGTGGTTCAGTCGATCCCGATAAACTTCTCCCTAACTTTCCCCACTTCCCCATTTCCCCCATATTATCTAGCTTACGGGGGAGGTAAAGTAACTGTCGATAGCCAAAATTCTTCAATTCGCTTCACAATCGTGAACAATTGACTTAGATTACGGGATTTAGTGATAAAACAGTTGGCATTAAGGTCATAGCTTTGATGAACATCATCTTCGTTTTTAGAGGTAGTTAGCACAATTACAGGAATTCGCTTAAACTGCGGATTCGTTTTTATTTCTGCCAATACCTCTCTACCGTCTTTTTTAGGTAGATTCAAATCCAGGATAATCAAATCGGGACGCAAAGCAGCTGCATACTCACCTTCTTGTTGTAAATATGCCATAGCTGCTACGCCATCCCTGACAGTCTCCATTTGATAGGTAATAGAACTGTTTTTTAACGCTTCTTGAATCAGTCGAATATCAGCTTTGTTGTCCTCCACTAACAGAATAGTTTTTGGCTTTTCGTCCATTTCTAAGGTCACGATCGCGTCCTCCCACAGGGATCGTAAAGTAAAAAGTCGATCCTTTACCTAATTCTGACTCTACCCAAATTTTGCCTCGATGACATTCAATAATTTTTTTACAAATTGCCAATCCCATACCCGTACCTGGATATTCATCCCTAGTATGGAGGCGTTGGAAAATCACAAAAATGCGCTCGCCGTACTGGGGATCGATACCAATACCATTATCCCGAACGAAAAACAGCCATTGGTCTTCTTGGCGTTCGACTCCAATCTCAATTTTTGGTGGTGCAGCACTGCGGAATTTAATGGCATTGACAATCAGATTTTGGAACAGTTGCATTAACTGGGTGCTATCTGCTCTCAATGTGGGGAGAGAATCTACAATATTAATTTGGGTATTACTATCGCGAATGCGCCTTTGTAAATTGGTTAGAGCTTTTTCTAGAGCAACTCCTGCATCGGTAACAGTAAATTCGCTTTCTTGA
Source organism: Xenococcaceae cyanobacterium (assembly GCA_051439545.1). GTDB lineage: Bacteria > Cyanobacteriota > Cyanobacteriia > Cyanobacteriales > Xenococcaceae > JASJDJ01. The sequence continues at coordinate 40,825 of JBFRWK010000128.1, forward strand.
GTGTCTACTTTAGAGTATAGCAATACATCATCAATTAGGGTTTGCATTAAACTAACCCCTTCTACGGCAAATCCAATAAAATCCTTAGCATCTTCGTCAAGATGATCTCCATAGCGCATTTCTAGCAACTGGACGTAGTTGGAAACGTGATTGAGGGGTTCTTGTAAATCGTGGGAAGCAATATAGGCAAATCTTTTTAACTCAGCGTTAGAACGTTCTAAATCCTGAGCCAAAAGAGCCAATTCTTCCGCTTGACGTAGCACGATATTAACAATGGCTCGTCTCAATTCTTTAACATTATTAATCTCTACTTGTTGCCAGGGCAAGGATGTTAAACGTACTTCTTCTTTCCATAATTCAAAGGATTTGCGGGGAGATAAACGCAGTCCTTCTGCGGATTGAATAGTTTGATAGGCATTATTGGGATCGCCCCCCCAGTTCACAGTTTGAATTACTTCTGGTCGAAACCACAATACATAGTTGCGACGAGAGATCGCCATTGCTACTAATCCACTGGCGAAATTTTTGTAAGCATCAGCTTCGGGATAAATCTCTGCTAGGGAATCAGTATAAAATACTTCTTCGTTAATATTTTTATACAGCCACTGCACCAAAAAATTAAGTTCTTCTTCTGTGGGGGTTTCTCCTACTAACGTCCATTTGCCATTCAAACAAACTGCTGCTCCTCCCGCAGCAACTAAATCCAGGAGGTAAGACTCCTCTTTGACTAAGCCTTCTACTAAATTTTCAGATTGCGCCAAGTTATCTACTATGCGCGACCGCATTTGAGCCAATTTCACGCGATAGTTGTAATCTTCGCTTTCTTCCCGATTAGAAATCTCTGAAAAAATTACTCGTCCTAAAAATTCACAGGCTTTACGTAATTCATAAGGGACATATTTGGGAGTTAAATGATGACAGGCAATAAGCCCCCAGAGTTTGCCATTTTCAATCAGGGAGATAGTTAAAGATGCGCCTACTCCCATGTTATGAAGATATTCTAGATGACAGGGATAGGGACTCCTGAGAATAGACATAGTTAAGTCTACAGGGCGATCGGTTTTGGGGTTGGTAGCGGGAAACAATTCTACAGGTTCGGCATAGGCATCGGGAATTAATCTAATCCAATTGGAACTAAATAGCTTTCTGGCTGGTTTGGGAATATCAGAAGCGGGAAAATGTAAATTAAGATAGGGTTCTAGACTATCTAATTTTTCCTCCGCAACCACAGCACCACGATCGTCTTCGTCAAACCTATACAGCATGACGCGATCGAATCCAGTTACTTTCCTTACCTCTTGCACGATAATTTGACAAAAATCTTTCAGACTAGCAGTTTTTTGTAATTGATTAATAGAAGTCCTTGCCAGGTGATAGAAACTAAGAAAAGGAATATTCTCTTGAGATGCAGCAGGCTCTAGTTCTAAAATTAAAATTCCTTCTTTATTGCGGTGAAAGACTCCATCAAAGATCGAATAATCATCTCCATCTTTTCTGACCCATATTTTAGTAGGATTAATAAAATCGAGATTATCTTGCCTCACTCCCCGCTGAATAATTTCAAATTGAAACGGATCGAGGAGTTCTTCTAAAGTGCGATCGAGCATTTCTTCAGGATGAATACCAAACATCGAATAGGAATTAGTAGTAACCTGAACTATTTTTAATTCTGGCTCTTGCAGTACCAAAATAACTCCGTGAGGTTGAATCAAACTAGAAGTATGAATTGCTTGTTTTTCTAATTCATTTAAACTGGTAACATTTGCAAATTTAATACTAGTATCTTTCACTTTCTTGCTCCTATATTTCCTGTTGGTTTAATCGCGATCGTCATTTAGTAGTAATAATTTGAAGTAGCTTGACTATGGTTAATTCTTGTTGTTTTTGTTTTGCCCTACCTAACTAATATAATAATTTTTGTTGCTTTGACTTCTAGGTTTAAGGCAGTTTTTTTAGGAAAATTAATTTAAACCAAATTTTTTCAGATTTTTTCCTTAGGCGATTGTACTTGTTGCGAAATCCAAATTTTTTAACAAAGTTTTTAGCTTTTAGTTTCGGAGTTTTTGAGTTTAAAAAACTTATAGCTAGCAGCAAAAAACTAAAAATCAAGTTATTGTTTCTATTCTAAATCTTTACTTCTAAACTTTACTAGAAAATGGGTAATTTAATCGAGTTGATTAAGACAATCAAAATTTGTTATATACTTCTTAAAAAATGAACACAAAAGTTTAAATAAGCTCAAAAAATATTTAGTCAATCGCTCTATTGCTGAAGAGGTAGAAATTATGCGATTTACAAGATTAATAATAAACACTTTATTGGCGCACCTGGTAGCGAAGGGGTTACAAAAAAATATGACAAAGTAGGACAGTCTTGGACAAATTGCCCCTCTTTTTTGCTTGTTTGTTAGTATTTGTGTATTGAAAATCGGGGCAATTTGTCCCCCCTGACGAAAAAACTCTTGACT
>JBFRWK010000129.1:0-13162 GCA_051439545.1 Xenococcaceae cyanobacterium
GGATTGAACCTAAAGATATTATCACTATAAGTAAAGCTTTGAAAAGCGATTATGCTTATCCACCAACTTACAGTAAAGAGTGGATTGACAATCAGCACGGATTATTAATTGCCAAGCGTCAATTAAAAATAGAGTGAATGACGTATTTGACAAAATAGCCGTTTAGTAGCTAGCTTGCTAAGCGGTTTTTATTTGGGGAATATTTGGGAATTGTACTTTACAGGATAGATACAACTTTGTAAATATGTACTCCCCATTATTTGGGGTACAATTCGAGTACAATTACTCTAAAACCACGGAGAGGGAGGGATTTGAACCCCCGTTCCCCAGTAGGGAATCTCGATTTCAAGTCGAGCGCGATCGACCACTCTGCCACCTCTCCTCAAGAAGCCTTAATATGATAGCAAAAAATTAGAGATCGGTACGGAAAAAGATCTCTAATGTCTCGATCGGCTTTTTGTATTTTGGGTTCGAGTGCTAGCTGCGCCCTCACTTTTAGCCCAGAAGTGATATTTCTCCAGTTTTTAAACTATAGTAAGCTCCTACAATCTTTAATTTGCCTGCTTGGACTAAATCATAAAGTAGAGTCGAAGTATTTAGTCTTTCTACTTGCAACATAACATTTCGTTTAATTGTCTCGACATAAAACTCTTCTGAATCATCTTTTTTAGAACGATCGATCGCTGGTTGAATCGCTGCAACGATGCTACCAATTTGTCCTGGAAGTGGTTTATTTTGTAAAGCTGCTTTTACTGCACCACATTGTTCATGACCAATAACCATTAATACTTTAGAGCCTAAAATTGCCGTACCATACTCCAAACTACCAATTTCTTCAGGAGTGGCAATATTACCCGCATCGCGGACAACAAACAAGTCTCCTAAACCTCGATCGAAAACAATTTCTGTAGGGACTCTCGAATCAGCACAACTGAGAATAGATACTAAAGGTTTTTGACCTGTAGAAACTTCTCTTAGGCGTATATAGTTACGATTAGGAGCTTTTGGTCTATTTTCAACAAATCGTTTATTTCCTGCCATTAAGGCCTCTAAAACCTGCTCTGGTGTGGATTCTTGGTCTAGTTTTTCTAGAGCAATTAAGGTTTCATTGGCATTAGCTTTTTTAGCTGAAGAATTGATTACTTGAGTTGCTACTCCTGTACCTAATGCTACACCACCAAACTTTAGTAATCTTCTTCTGGCTATTAATGAATTATTATTCATAAATCTTCTCTTGCGAATTATACCTGAATTAGTACAGATAAAAAATAAATATTGTGGCTGTAACTTTGTGACGATCGAGGAACTAATTAGCTTTAATGTAGTTTTATCGATGTTAAAAATAGTACAAAAATCGCTATAGTTATTCACATCTACAAAGTATCCAGCCTTACAGAAATGCAAAATAATATATTTATGGGGCAAAATCGAGACTTAGCTAGAGCCAATTAGATTTTATCTAGTTCTATTGACATCCTCCTGCGCGGGACACGCAGGATTCCTAAAACAATCTTAACTGTTTGTAGGTGGTTGACGGTTCATTGCAAACTGCTACTACTGTAGTCTGACACTTGCTCCCACATCCGTTTTTAGACTCTGATTGCCCACCAGCGTCTTTATAGTTAACCAAATTCGTGGCTGCATTGATATCACGGTCGTGAACAGTATTGCAGTACAAGCATTCCCACTCACGAACATCAAGCTCTTTTTTGCCCCCAGACTTGCCACAACAAGAGCAAATTTGACTACTGGCAAACCACCTATCTACTATAGTCAAGTCTCGACCGTATTTGTCACACTTAGCAGCCAGCACGATCTTGAATTTAGCCCATCCCGCATCAGATATAGCGCGAGATAGTTTTCTATTCTTAACTAATCCAGCCACGTTCAAATCCTCTACTACTAGTGCTTGGTTTTCGCGTACTAGTCTTGTAGTCAACTTATGTAAAAAATCTGTTCGTCGATCTTTAACCTTGGCGTGAAGCTTCGCCAGTTTCAGTTTCCGTCTTTTTCGACGGTTGGAATCTTTCTTTGCTTTACTCAGCCTGCGGTTAGCTTTTTTAATTTTCCGCAACATCTTTTTGTGATGTCTCGGATTCTCGATCTTTTCCCCCGAACTTAAAATGGCAAAGTGGGTTATCCCTAAATCGATGCCAATACTACTATCGGTCTGTGGTGGTATTGGCTCTTGAATTTCTACGACAAAAGAAGCAAAGTATCTGCCAGCACAATCTTTGATGATAGTTACGCTCGATGGTTCGCTAGGTAAGGGTCTGCTTACTGACATTTTAATGTGACCGATTTTTGCTAGTTCTACCGATTCTGAGTGTAACTTAAAAGCGTTTCTTGTAAATCTAATTGCTTGTCTGGACTGCTTCTTTTTCCACTTTGGTTTCCCTACATTTGAGCCTTTTCTTTTTCCGTTTTTGCTTTCAAAATAGTTTTTCCAAGCCGTTTTTAAATCGTTGACTGATTGCTGCAAAACAACTGAAGATACTTCTTTTAACCAGTGCCTACTTGCTGTTTTTTTAGCATCGGTAGTTACTAGTTTACTGATATTTTTTGGAAGTTCTTTCTCTTCCTTGAAAGCTTGTTTATACAGCCACAAAGCATCATTCCAAACAACTCTTGCCGAACCAAAAGCTTTTGCTAATGGGACGAGTTGCGATTGTTTTGGATATGCTCTGTAGTTGTATCTTGCTTTCATTTCTGGCGTGTCGCCCTGAATTTATTTCAGGCGTTTATGTATTCTAAAATGAAAGCAGCCTTTGCTCTATGAAGATTTAGCATCTAAAATGTAAATTAATCGCGCTCGTTCTCATCCCGTCACGGGACGTGAGGGTCTTCCCATTCGCAAGATAAAGGTAAATTGAGTGATTATATAAAACCAGATATTTTTCTATAGGTTTCAGGAGTTTTATTCAAAAAAATAACTGGTTAATTATAATAATCTTCTTAAACAACTAATCTATTGCACGAAGGACTTTAGAACTTGTGAAAGCAACTGCTAATCCTATCAAAGCAAATAATTCTGAAGGTTCGGGAGTGCTTTTAGTGTTTTTTGCTAAGAAAGCACGATCTTGAATATTATGAATACTGGAATTTTGACGAATTATATCTGCAAGGCTGGTCTTAGCTACATCTAAAACTAAGATATTTTCTAAAGAACTTAAATGAACATCCCGAGCAAAAAAGAAGCGATCGCCTTCTGCTACTCTAGTAAATTGATCTTTAATAATTACATTAAAGGTTTCTCCTACTAAACCGCCATTAATCTCGACTTCCGCTAGTCCTCCTACCCAAAGTTCGACATCATCAACAGAATCATATACAAGACTAAGAGCATTGGCTAACTGAGTATTTCCACCAGTAAGAGTAGAAAAGTCTTCATAGACATCCAAACCTAATACTTGACGCACTTGATTTAAACTACCCAAACCATGATCTCTTCCACGCTGGATATTAAGGGAAGCTAGATCGAAACCACCAGCACCAGGAGACCCAAACAGAAAATTGCGTACATCATCTATGAGTAAATTATCTACTGCTTGAGCTTCTTGACTAGCTAAACCTAACAATAAAGAATCAATTCCTTGTTCTTCAACAAAACTAGGGTTGAAAAAAGCATCTTTTAATCTGATACTACCCTGAGAACCTCGATCGTTAGCTAACTGAATTTCGGAAGAAAGTAGAGTATGTCCGACACGAAAAGCAGCAGTAGAAAACTCGTTACTAATACCAGGATTAGTATTAGAGTTATAAATTAAACTTTCTAGATCGGGAGAGTTATTTCCTAATAAAACTGGTAAAAATTCATTGTAGGTAATTGCTTGAATTTCTGCCCCAACAATTTTCCTAGCAGTTTCATAAATAAAATCACCTTGATTTAATCCAGATCGATTAAACTGTTCTACTAATTCTGGTGTTTTCTGATCTAAAAGAGTCTCGATTTCGTCGGCTAATCGATTATGTTCTCGCACAAAAAGTGTATGAGTAGCAATTAAACCAACTTGTTCGTTAACTCGCTCGTCACCAGCTAGAAAAAATCCTTGTTGATTTTTGGGAAGTAACACATCTCCGTCTTTACTCTGAGAAGTTTTTAATTTACCCGTACCGTCTAAAGTTCTTAAAGCTTTAGCTGTTGTTTCATCTGAACCATAAACATTAGAAGCATCAATATAGGTAGTGATAGTATTTTCCTGTTGTCTGACTCCATTACCATCGATAATAAAATCAGAAGAGCGATGAAAACTCATAGTAGCAGGACCAGTATTATAAGGATCGAAATAGCGATCGCCTTGAGGTATTGCAATATTAAATTGTTCGCTATTATCACTATGAGTTAGGCTCAAATCGTGATCGAGAAATTGTCCCCATTGCCACAGCCAATCACTAGCTCCTAAATAGTTTTTAATCGATCTAGACTGAGCAGAAACTGCATTACTAATTTGACGAGGACTAGCAAGAGAATTGCCGTTACTTCCTTGGGTTTTTAGGAAAGATAAACCATCATCGTAGTCAGTAGCAGTAAGACGTAGCAAGGGTGTATGGCTTTTTCCCCAATCGGGATGTTCTAAATTATTATTCGAGCCATCGAGCGAACGAAATTCTGCTGCTAGAGAAGGAAGGGAAATAGCAGTTTCTAAAATAGTAAAAATAGTTAAAGTAATTCCTAATTTATTTAAAGAAAACATAGTTTAAAAATATCGATAAATCTAGTTTCGATCGGTAATTCAACGGATAGTATTTACGATATTTTTTTGAAGTGTTAATGTCTAGATACTTTGCCTAAAAAATATAGTTGCTTGACTCAACCGACATAGTATTTATCGAATTATCAAAATTTTTTCTAAAAATTAAATTCTTTACTTAAAAAATATATTGATTTAATTTAAAAAATATAATTAGTCGATAAAGCAAAATTAAGAAATGGGAGATATACGGTTGTTTATCTTAATTATTTTCGATCGACATTCTGGTTTCTGAAGATGATTAATGGTAGTTGAGAAAGGCTATTATTAGCTTTTAAGTAGGTAAAAACAGGATACAATTTAATGAGGATTACTCAAAATACCTAATTGCTTATTATCTAAATGCCAGAAGTTTCTCGATCGCAACTTATTACGAAAGCACTCGCTGGTGAAGTGGTTTCTTTTCCCACAGATACCGTTCCCGCTTTGGCAGTTAAACCAGAATTGGCACAAAAAATATTTAAAATAAAACAACGTCCTGAAACAAAACCCTTAATTTTAATGGCAGCATCGATCGTCGAGTTGTTACCTTATATCAAAGGGACAGAAGCAGAAATAGATTTGTGGCAAAATATAGTAGAACAATATTGGCCTGGAGCAATTACATTTATTTTACCTGCTTCCGAGCGACTGCCTAAAGCCATTAACCCTACTAACCCTACAACCTTGGGTATCAGAGTTCCCGATTGTGCGATCGCTCTAGATATTTTACGTCAGACGGGAGCTTTAGCTACTACTAGTGCTAATTTTTCTGGAGAAGAGCCTTTAATGGAGATGAAAGCTATTGCTAGAGAGTTTTCTGATGTATTTGTCTTAGCCGAACCAGAATTAGATAAAAAAATAAGTCCTAGCGGTAAGCCTTCTACTGTAGTTAAGTGGGATAATGGGAATTGGCTTGTCCTCCGTCAAGGCAGTATCAACTTCTCAATCTAACTAGCTGGACATAATTGAATTTAAAATAGAGTCGTTTTTAATCTCGATTTAAAAGGCTAATAGCTAAAAGCTAACAGCGATCTATAGCTATACAAACTTAGGTTAGGATATACAGGTTATTGGCTCGAAGTAGCGAGTAGCAAGTAGCGAGTAGCGAGTGTCCTAATATTAATACGTATTGCTATAGCTACGGACGATAATCTTATGTACGACATTATTTAATCACCAACGCCAGATTATGCTTCGTAAAAATCAATCATGGTTTGCCGATAGAATAAAGGCATCCCCGTATCGAAATATTGCCCTTTAACAATAAAACCGATCGCGCCTTCGGTTTGACGTAATCTGTCTAAACAAGTTGTTAGCTGAAATTCACCTTTAAAGCGCAGATTATTATTAATATCTTCTGCTAGTAGATTAAAAATAGTCGATCCAAGTACGTACATTCCAAAAACACCTAAAAACTCATTTTCTCTTAATCCTGCTACTCGCAAATGCTCTTTGGCATAATCTAAGCTCGGTTTTTCGTATATCTGCATTATCTCTAAAACCGAATTACCATCTTTCCATTTCCCCGTAACACAGCCAGCTTTATGGATAATATCTGCTGACATTACTGTCAAACCAATGGTATTTTTTCCTGTTTGCTGATAGAGATCGATAACTTGTCGAGCGCAGGAAATATCGGTACTGCTAGTATAGACATGATCTCCCAGTAATAGCAAAAAAGGCTCGTTATTTACCCAATCTTTAGCACAGAATACCGCATGACCGTAACCTTCTTGTTCTGCTTGAATTAAAAGAGTCACGCGATCGCCTAATTTTTGCAGATACTCACTATATTGACGATTTTCCTCAGAGAGTTTTTGCCAGAGTTTAGATGAGGGTGGTGTATGAAAAAACTCAGCAAATAATTCTCTATCTTCTTCTTGTACCACAATAGCAATTGATTCGATCCCTGCATTAACAGCTTCTTCCACAATAGCCATAATTACAGGTTTTGCTCTACCGTCGCGATCGACAATAGGAAATAATTCTTTTTTGACTACCTTAGTAGCGGGAAATAAGCGAGTGCCAAACCCCGCAGCAGGAATTACTGCTTTACGTACCTTTTTACTTATCATCGCAGCATCACATCCTGGCTTGCTTTAGGGAGATGGATAATCGACATTTGCCTGTAGTTTCAAAAACTGTTTCCATTTAATCATGGCATTTTCCGCACCCTGGTAATAAAGAGAATCTTTGGGTACTAAACTTGCTGCCTCAATTGCTTGCTTAAAATTTCCTCTGGCAGCACGATAATTAGCGATAAGATAAATTTCTTTACTCCATTCTTCCATCAGGTTTTGAGCTTCTTGATATTCTTCCGTGCCTGGAGATATTTGCCGTAAAACCCCAATTGCCTGACTATAAGAGGAAGCAACCCTCGGAGAAATCAATTTTTTCGCTTCTTCAAGGGAATATTCGTTTAAGTTTTGTTGGTTAGCTCTTTTTGTCCAATGTTCGATCGATACTGTTGCCTGTCGAGAAATAAAATCAATCGAAGGTTCGTCTTGAGGAATTAGTTTGGCTGCTGCGATCGCTCCCGCAAAGTCTCCTTGACTGGCTCTTCCCTGAGCAATATCTAAAATCACTTTACTCCAACGCAAAATATCTTCTCGTGCGTCTTCATAAAAAGGAGAATCTGGTTCAATTGTTCTAGCTTGTCTAATTGCCCGATTAAAGTGCGAAGCCTGATTATCTTGCAAATAAACATTCCCACTCTCAGGTATCTCTTGGGTTTGTTGGGCATTCAATTCTAGATAAATTTTTGCTCTCCCCAACAAATTACGTGCCTGAGAAGAATTATAAGATAACCAAGGTAAAAACAAGATGACACTACTGATAAATAATAACCAATGCCACCAAAATCTTTTTGAAGAAGAAGATTTATGCTCTATCTGAGAAACTATTTGATATGGATAAAGGTAATTGTAGGCATAAAAACCAAGAGATTTAGTCAGAAGTCGATTAGCAAAAATGTCAAGATTTATAATTGGGGTTGACTGGATGCAAGGTAATTTGACTAATGCAGCACTATTTTTCTTGTTATTTCGAGGTGAGTGACTAGCTTGCTTAATTTTAAATGATTTAATTTTTCTGCCAATAGGTAGAGAGGGTATCTCTCGTAATTCTTGCATGACAGAATTACGAATAAAAGGAAGAACCGGTTCTCGCTCGATGGTTAATCTCGTGTCATAGTTGCTCATATACTAAAAATCCTACCCCACAAACAAGCTAGACTAAAATACATACAATCTTTTTCTCTAACAGTCTACTAGTTTTACCCAATTGTGTTGTAACGAATTGTTAAGTAGCAGTCGATCGCCATCTAAACTCTTAGCAATTAAATTCTAGGAAAATCATTTCGCTCGTAACTAACCTGAGTTCGGGATCAGCTGAAACTCTGACCTCATAGTTGTTTAAAAATTACTATTTTCTTATGGGATTATTTTCTAGAGTTTGAATAAAAATTGGCTAAAAGCTAAGAGCTGATAGCTGATAGCTAATAGCTACCCTAACCAATTAATTTTATTATCCCGAACTGACGTTAACTATAACCCATAGATTGAATTACCCTTATCAAACCATGATTTTTAATAAGCTCCTCCCCAAAAAAGACGATAAATGGCAGCCACTTATTAAGCATTTTGAAGCGATAGTCGGAAAAGATGGTGTTGTTCGCCGAAAAGAAGAGTTACTTACTTATGAATGTGACGGTTTAGCTAGCTATCGTCAACGTCCTGCCGTAGTTGTGTTGCCACGCACTACAGAGCAAATAGCTGCTACCGTCAAAATTTGCCACGATAACGATATTCCTTGGGTAGCAAGAGGTGCGGGAACTGGTTTATCTGGTGGTGCTTTGCCTGTAGAAGACTGTGTTTTAATTGTTACTGCCAGAATGAAACAAATCTTAGATATCGATCTAGATAATCACACCATTACCGTCCAACCAGGCATAATTAATAATTGGGTAACTCAAGCTGTCAGTGGTGCGGGTTTTTATTATGCTCCCGATCCTTCCAGTCAGATTATCTGTTCTATTGGTGGTAATGTAGCGGAAAATTCTGGAGGAGTTCACTGTCTTAAATATGGTGTAACCACAAATCATGTTTTGGGTTTAAAATTAGTTATTCCCGATGGTTCTATTATTGATGTAGGGGGAGCAATTCGGGAAACCCCTGGTTACGATCTTACTGGTCTATTTGTTGGTTCAGAAGGCACATTAGGTATAGCTACAGAAATTACTCTGCGGATCCTCAAACGCCCCGAATCAGTTTGTGTTGTTTTAGCAGATTTTTCCACAATAGAAGATTCTGGTGCAGCAGTAGCAGATATTATCAGTGCGGGTATTATTCCTGCGGGTATGGAAATTATGGATAATCTGACTATTAATGCTGTAGAAGATGTAGTAGCGACTGGATGTTATCCTCGTGATGCGGAAGCTATTCTTTTAGTAGAATTAGACGGATTACCAGTAGAAGTAGCGGAAAATAAACAACGGATCGCTCAAATATGCAAACAAAACAATTGCCGTAACATAACTTCTGCTAACGACGCTGAAACTCGTCTAAAATTCTGGAAAGGTAGAAAAGCAGCTTTTGCAGCAGCAGGACATATTAGTCCTAATTATTTCGTTCAAGATGGAGTTATTCCCCGTACCCAATTAGCTAATGTCTTGAAAGAAATTAATGCTCTTAGCGAAAAATATGGCTACAGAATTGCTAACGTTTTCCATGCTGGTGATGGTAATCTTCATCCTCTTATTCTTTACGATAATGCCGTAGAAGGAGCGTTTGAAACAGTAGAAGAAGTAGGCGGTGAAATTCTCAAACTCTGCGTCAAAGCAGGAGGAAGTTTATCAGGAGAACATGGCATTGGTTCGGATAAAAATTGTTATATGCCTTATATGTTTGACGAAATTGACTTGGAAACTATGGGTTATGTTCGGGATGTTTTTAATGTTAAAGGTTTGGCTAACCCAGGTAAAATGTTTCCGACTCCTCGCAGTTGTGGGGAAGCAGCTAATGCTCAAAAAATGAAAGAATTTAAGGAAGCAGAATTATTTTAAAGCTCGATCGATTTACCATCTACATTCATTAGCTTGATTTGGGGAAATGAGGCGAAAATTCATTAGTTTCATTTCCCAATTTTGCCGAGGAGTTTTCCAAGTAGGATCGTTAATAATATCTCTGGATTGATAAACTTTATCTCGATATTCAAACCTAATGGCAGCTTTTTGTTTGGCTTTGGTTAGAGCGTAAATTAGCTTTTTGAATTCAACCATAGGTAAAAAATGGCTTTGTATTGGATAGTTGTTTAGCATAATATTTCTGTGTTTATCGTCGATCGCGACATAGATTTCTACAGTATCTTCTTGATAGTTAAAAATTTTCCAAGGATTGTTAGATAGTAAGAAATGATTACTAGTCATTCCTTCAGTTATTAAATTGCTAAACATAGAAAAATTACCAGCAGTACTCAAGCCAAAATAAGAGCTAAAACCAAAAACTATTAATAAAAAAGGAAAGAGCCACATAAACTTAGGCATTGAAGAATTAAATAAAGATATTCCCTTCCATATTGGTCGTCGAGTAGTTGGTAAAAATATAACTGAAAATAAAGGATAGATAAAAATAATTACCGATAGATCGAATAAAAGTCCCGTGATTATTTCTAAATTGGGTACGGTATAAATAAGATAACTAATTCCAGCAATGATACCGCCAAGGATATTTAGCCAAAAGTAAAAATAAGCGCGATCGATTTTAAATTTAAAGAAATTGATATATCTATTATCGATTAGGATTTGGTAGTAATTTTGAGGCAGAAAAGTTAATAATAAAGCAAAAGCTAAAGATCCAAAATCGACAAAACCAATAGTAGCTAAGATTAAATGCATCATTAAAGAAAATACTAAAATTGGTAATTGTAATTTCGCTACTGATAACAATAATCCCCCTAATATTTCCCAAATTATGACGACTATGGCTGTGATAAATCCTATAATTGGAATAAACGAGTCTAAAAAACTTCCATAAACTTGAACTAAAACTAAAATCCCCCAAGCAAAAGGTATAATAGCTAATAAAAAACTAAAATTTAATAATTTATACTTGTGGAAAATAATCGCTCTATTGAATAACAAATACCACAAAGCAAGTAAAAAAATAATAGCCAGCCAAAAGAAAAGTGGTAAGCCTAAAAGTTCGGTTTTAACTGCTGAAACTATTCGCAAGAAAAAGACCTTAGCACAAGATACTTGAGGATTAAAGAAATCTCGATTTAGTTTATGAAATCCAGCTATAAAATATACTAAAATCAATGCCGATCGCAGTATAGGCAAGATCGTCTCAAAATATTCACTATCTTGTCTAGAGATGTCGCGATCGCCAACAACAAAATAACTATAAATACCTCCTACAATTAAAGCAATATTGAGATAAATTAAAAGATTAACATGGTTGGCAACATCGGGAAATTGAAAAATCAAAAAATATCCCGTTGTCAGTAACAAAAAAATTAAAAACTTGAGCTTAGTAATACGAGTAAAAATAAGAAAAATAACCAGTCCCAATGCAGCTACACTATATACAGGATCTTTCCACTTTTCTAGCATTTCCATGAGAAAAGCAGTAGCATAGAACATTACGAAAATTTGAAAAGGTATCATTGCCAATTATGTTTCATAAATATGCTACAGGATAACCATCTCAGATATCTTCTGTCATCAGTAGTTATTCAATTAAATAAAATACAAAAAAAAGATCGCTCTATAAAAAAGCGATCGCTCACAATCTATCAAAATAATATTTTAACCCTTAAAATAACTAGTAACTAGTATGATCAATTAATTAATCGGGAGGATAAACACTGTTACTAGCAGCAACACTAATCTCGCGTTTTATCTTTTCTTTGATGGCTCTACCATAATCACTAAAACCCATTGCTACCTCAACAAAAGCACCATCACCACCAATTACATTATTTTTAAAATATTCATCAATTTCATCTTCTCTAGTGGCAGCAAAGAAATCTCGACCTACTATAAAAGGCATACTATCGTTTATTTTCTTGCCAGAATTAATTACTTTATTAGGAGATAATATTGCTAAACCATTAATAGTGATACCTTGTGCTATTGCTGCATCTCTAGCTTTTTGCAGTCCAGGGCAAGATACGTGTTCGATCGGCACTCTTGCTATTCCCCCGATCTTTCCGCTGGAGGTTGAAAGTGAAGCATTATACGAACCGTAAGCGCACCTACCTGGAGTATTGTAGCTGAGATAATTATGATTGTTTTGAAGAAAGTTAGGCAGCCCTAGACCTATGCTTTGAAGATAGCTTTCAACCTGGCTTATATCTGTGCTACTAACAGAGGTCATGTTATCCAAACCATCTCCAGACACATCAATTACCAGAGACTTTCCTTCATAATTATTATTAAGTAGAAGATTGGTAGCAGATGTAATGGCTGCGGTAACATTAGTTCCACCATAGCCTGGTCTTAGAGGAATTGCATTAGCAAAAGCTGTCGCGCTACTTGCATCAGTAATATGATGCCAACTCATAGAATTAGAAATATTGCTAGACCAGTATTGTAAGGTTACGGCTATGCCATTAGGTAAACTCTCAATAGCTTGAATTACTTCTGGGTCTTTGAAGGCATTAATATAACCTTGGCGTTGTAAATTAAATTCTCTAGTACTAATACTACCAGAGACATCAACAGAAAGAACTAACTCTACATCGACGGGAATTTTACTACTTGCTCGTGCAGAATTAGAATTTTGGTTAACTGGTAAATTCCAAGCTCCTGTAGCTAAAAAAGCTAATATAGTACTAACTGTAATTTTTTTTAGATTCTTATTTTTAAGCATAGTTTTTTGCCTTAAGAATTATCTGTCTATTTATTACTTTTAAAATAATTATTGTTGGTATTTTCTAGTTATATTTTTCTCGAACTCCTTAATAATAACTAGCTAAATATGCAAGAGTAAATCGCTAAAAATACTGTTTTTTCTTCGTAAAGTATTTTTATAATTAAATTTAATTATTTTTTGCAGGAAAATATATAATTGACTGGGTTTGAGGCAATAAAAATATTTTTATTGTTTTTGATTTTGGCAATTTCCAGGTAGAAATTTTACTTTTTTTAATGCTTCAATGAATTTTATTTATAAATTCTACGTAAACTACTGTTACAATTACGGAGAAATATAACAAGACAAATTAGATTAGCAAAGATAGATTATCGATTTGTAAGTAGCCCTTGGGGTTCGGAGGGTCAACATTCTAACAGGGCTATTTCGTTCTAACAATAATCCACCAAGAAATGAATTTGGCGAGCGCGGGGAGAGGGACTTTTCTGAATTTAATATTTTGCTGCTAATAGTTATCTATTCTTTATTGAAGTCCCTCTTCCACCCCCGATGAGT